>NZ_MULM01000055.1:0-11045 GCF_002029345.1 Pseudomonas sp. VI4.1 | reverse complement strand
GGAAAAAGTCAGTGCTATGACCATGAGGTCACTCAATGATTCATTGGCGCAATACACCAAACCCAATCCAGACCTGAACTAACAACGCTAATCGCGTATACGGCCTTTGCGCCAACATAAGCAGAGCCCGCGACGCCGATTACGACCTCGCGGTGGCGCAGTACAACAAAAGCCTGGTCAACGCCCTGGGCGATGTCAGCGACACCATCAACCAGTTGCGCGATATCGGCCGGCAGATCGGTGCCCAGCAACACGCCACCGACATTGCCCAGCAGTCATACGACACCGTGGTCCAGCGCTACGGTTCCGGGGTCGGCAACTACCTCGACGTGCTCAGCATCGAGCAGCAATTGCTCCAGGCCCAGCGCCAGCTGGCAAGCCTGAATGCCGAGCAGATCGATCTGTCGATTCAACTGATGCAGGCGCTGGGAGGCGGTTTTCAGGGCGACACCCTGACCGCAGCCAATCCAATCCCAGCCACGCAGCACAACTAATTCAAGGTATTCGTCATGGCTACTGCCGATACAACGCAAGCCCCTGACACCCCACAAGACGCGAGCAATCAGCGCAAGCGCAAAGTCATGCTGGTGGTCCTGGCGCTGCTGGTGATACTCACCGCTCTGGGTGTCTGGGGTTATCACGAACTCTACGGGCGCTGGAACGAAAGCACCGATGACGCCTATGTGAACGGCAACGTGGTGGAAATCACCCCGCTGGTCACCGGCACCGTCGTCAGCATCGGCGCCGACGATGGCGACCTGGTCCATGAAGGCCAGGTGCTGATCAACTTCGACCCGAACGACGCCCAGGTCGGTTTGCAGAGTGCCCAGGCCAACCTCGCTCGCACCGTGCGCCAGGTGCGCGGCTTGTACAGCAACGTCGACGGCATGAAAGCCCAGGTCAATGCGCAGCAGGCGGAGGTGCAAAAGGCCCAGGACAACTTCAATCGCCGCAAGAACCTGGCGGCCGGCGGCGCGATCTCCCAGGAAGAACTGTCCCACGCTCGCGACGACCTGACCTCGGCGCAAAACGCCCTGGCCAACGCCCGGCAGCAGCTGAAAACCACCAGCGCCCTGGTGGATGACACCGTGGTGTCGTCGCATCCGGATGTGATGTCTGCTGCGCGCGCAATTGCGTCAGGCTTATCTGAACAATGCACGCAGCACCTTGATCGCGCCGGTCACCGGTTATGTCGCCAAGCGCACCGTGCAACTCGGTCAGCGCGTGCAGCCGGGCACGGCGTTGATGGCGGTGATTCCACTGGATCAACTGTGGATCGACGCCAACTTCAAGGAGACCCAGCTGCGTGACATGCGCATCGGCCAGCCGGTGGACATCGAAGCCGACCTGTACGGCAGCGACGTGAAATACAGCGGCACCATCGACAGCCTCGGCGCCGGCACCGGCAGCGCCTTTGCCCTGTTGCCGGCGCAAAACGCTACCGGCAACTGGATCAAGATCGTCCAGCGGGTGCCGGTGCGGATCCACATCAACGCCGAAGAGCTCGCAAAACATCCATTGCGGGTCGGCCTGTCGACCCAGGTCAATGTGAACCTGCATGACCAGAGCGGCCCGGTATTGGCACAACAGCCGCCGCAAAAGGCTTCGTTCCGCACCAGCGTCTACGACCGTCAGTTGGTCGAGGCCGACGCGATGATCACTCAGTTGATCCACGACAACAGCGCCGCGGTCAGCAAGCCGCTCCCACAAGGGCAGCTGCGTCCGTAACGGGCGCTGCGCCCATCAGGTTTCAAAGGATTCGCGATGAGCAATAACGCGTCTTTCACGCCGCCCAGCCTGCTGCTCAGCACCATCGGCCTGTCGCTGGCGACGTTCATGCAGGTGCTCGACACCACCATCGCCAACGTGGCGCTGCCGACGATCTCCGGCAACCTCGGCGTGAGTTCGGAGCAGGGCACCTGGGTCATCACCTCGTTCGCGGTGAGCAACGCGATCGCGCTGCCGTTGACCGGTTGGCTCAGCCGGCGTTTCGGGGAAGTGAAGCTGTTTCTCTGGGCGACCATTCTGTTTGTGCTGGCCTCGTTTCTCTGCGGCATTTCGACTTCCATGCCTGAGTTGATCGGCTTTCGGGTGCTGCAAGGCCTGGTGGCCGGTCCGTTGTACCCGATGACCCAGACGCTGCTGATCGCAGTCTATCCGCCCGCCAGGCGCGGCATGGCCCTGGCGCTGCTGGCGATGGTCACGGTGGTGGCGCCGATTGCAGGTCCCATCCTTGGCGGCTGGATCACCGACAGCTATAGCTGGCCGTGGATCTTCTTCATCAACGTGCCGATCGGGTTTTTTGCGGTAATGGTGGTGCGTGCGCAACTCAAGGCGCGGCCGGTGGTGACCAGTTATCAGCCGATGGATTACGTCGGGTTGATCACCTTGATCATCGGCGTCGGTGCGTTGCAGGTGATCCTCGACAAAGGCAACGACCTGGACTGGTTCGAGTCGAATTTCATCATCGTCGGCGCGGCCATTTCGGTGATTGCGCTGGCGGTGTTCGTGATCTGGGAAATGACCGACAAGCACCCGGTGGTCAACCTGCGGTTGTTTGCGTATCGCAATTTTCGTATCGGCACCATTGTGCTGGTGCTCGGCTATGCCGGGTTTTTCGGGATCAACCTGATCCTGCCGCAATGGCTGCAGACCCAGATGGGCTATACGGCGACCTGGGCCGGTCTGGCGGTGGCACCGATCGGCATTCTGCCGGTGCTGATGTCGCCGTTTGTCGGCAAGTACGCGCACAAGTTCGATCTGCGGCTGCTGGCCGGCGGCGCGTTCCTGTGCATCGGCCTGAGTTGCTTCATGCGGGCCGGGTTCACCAATGAAGTGGACTTCCAGCACATCGCCCTGGTGCAACTGTTCATGGGCATTGGCGTGGCGCTGTTCTTCATGCCGACCTTGAGCATTCTGATGTCGGACCTGCCGCCGAGCCAGATCGCCGACGGCGCCGGCCTGGCGACCTTCCTGCGGACCCTGGGCGGCAGTTTTGCAGCGTCGCTGACCACCTGGATCTGGATTCGCCGGGCGGACCAGCATCATGCCTATATGAGCGAAAGCATCAGCACCTACGAGCCGGCGACACGGGATGCGTTGAATGCGCTGGGCGGGGCGAGCAATCAGGCGTATGCGCAGCTGGACCATGTGCTGACCAGCCAGGCGTACATGCTCTCCACCGTGGATTACTTCACGTTGCTGGGGTGGGGGTTCATGGGCTTGATCCTGCTGGTGTGGCTGGCGAAACCGCCGTTTGCGGCGAAGGCGGGGCCTGCGGCCGCCGGTCATTAAGCCAGGATTGCCGACAATCCCACTGTAGGAGCTGGCTTGCCAGCGAAGGCGGCTCAAGCCATGCATCGCCCATGAAGACGCCTTCGCCGGCAAGCCGGCTCCTACAGGGTTTGGCGTTTTTCGCAATAGGCCTGTACATCGGTGACAGGGTTTGGCGTTTACCACCATTCTTCTGTACACCGCTGATCATGTAGGAGATTCTATGTTTGGGGGGAAGCCCCAAAAACTGGATTTGGCTGATATTCGCTCTGGTTCTTCATCAGGGCGAATGCCACCCGTGCCAGCTTGCGAGCCAGGATGACCAGCACTTGAGTCGTCTTTAATCCCCGCTCCAGATAGCGTTCGTAAAACGGCTTCCAGGTCTTTGAGCGACTGGCAGCCATCGCCGCGTTATGCAGCAGGCGCCGTATCTCTGAGTCACCTTTCTTGGTCAGCTTTCGACGTCCGTTCATCTGCCCCGAATCAGAGACTCTCAAATCCATTCCAAGAAACGCGATATAGGCGTCACCACTGGCGAAATCGCCGCGTTGAAATGCCATCGTCAGTGCGGTGGCGGTAAGAAAACCGACCCCCTCTACGGCCTGGCAGCGTTTGACTTGCTCGAGCAGACCCGCCTCTTTTACGACGTCCAACAGCTTCTTCTGGATGAGTAAATCCAATCGGCCCATGGCAGCGATCTGTTGTTTGAATGCCGCTTTCAGCAGCGGTTCGTCGCTCCAGCTTTGAGTCAAACTGACACGCGCCTGGACCAATGTCGCTCGTCTTCGAAGCAGGCTTTGAAGCTTGGTATAGACCTTCGGCGGCGGGCTCCAAGGACGTAGCTCTTCCTCTTCGTTCTTCAAGTAACGCGCCAGTAAACGGGCGTCGCTGGCATCTGTTTTGGCGCGGCCACCCACTCCTTTGCGGTAATTACTCAAACGGAAGCCGTCGATGACATAGACGGTATGTCCCATTGCATGAGCCAGCTCAACCGTATCCAGGTGATAGATATTGGTGGCTTCAATAGCGATGGCGCTGTTTGCAGGTAACGTTTTCAGCCACTTTGTAAGAGACGGTTTATCGTTTGACACGGGCAACAGCAGATCCGTGTCGGCCTGATAGACCACCACTTCGGCCTTGGCGACATCCACTCCGACTACAGAACGCGAGACACTCATTGCCACAAAGAAAGCTCCGGGTTAGGGTTTAAAGGCTTGTCGGGGCTTCACCATTGCGCTGGCTTGCTTCTATCGTCGGTCATGGCCGATGCATTCCTTATCGGCGCTTTGGTGAAGGGGTGGGGCGAAGTCTCCCACGGTCTGTACTGGCTAGAGTCAGATGCTGGCTTTTAGTCCCACCACCCCTACAAGTCTAAACATACAAGCTGGCTTGCCAGCGAAGGCGGCCTCAAGCCCTGCATCGCCCATGAAGACGCCTTCGCCGGCAAGCCGGCTCCTACAGGGTTCGGCGTTTTTCGCAAAAGGCCTGTACATCGGTGACAGGGTTTGGCGTTTACCACCATTCTTCTGTACACCGCTGATCATGTAGGAGCTGGCTTGCCAGCGAAGGCGGCCTCAAGTCTTGCATCGCCCATGAAGACGCCTTCGCTGGCAAGCCGAGCTCTACAACCATACGGCATCCCATAACGGGTAATCATGCACGCGCCTGACGAGCCCTGCTCGCAAGGGATTGGCGATAATATAACGGGCCGCCGTCAACAGATTTTCCTCACGGCGGAGCGCGCGATCATGGAAGCCTTTTTGCCAAAACCGGCCCGAGCGCCCCAAATAAGCATTGATCTCTCTCGCGCTGCGGGATTTAGTCGCAAGCATCAACTGCGCCAGCGTGCTGTTCTGCAGTTCGACCAGCCAGTGAAAGTGATCGGGCATCACTACCCAGGCCAGGGAATCGGCGTATCCCTCTGTTTGAACATGACGAAATTGATTCACCACCAAACGTCCCGCTCGCCAATCGCTGAAAACGGGTTCGCGCAAATGGGTGACGGCAGTAAGCAGATAGATTTGTCCGGACTGGGAGTAACGCCCGGTGCGCAGTTGATTTGCGTGGGAACGAGTGGGCATTCCTTTGCCCTCCTGTGTAGGTAGAAAAGAACTAGGCTAGCGCGCAGATAACTTAATTCCGAAAAGGTTTGGGTCTGGATGTATCAGCCTCAACACCTTCGCTCGCGTTATCGCAATCCATCTGTACGCAGTTGACGATATTTGGCGTTGACCACAATCCATCTGCACACGCTGATCATGTAGGAGCTGGCTTGCCAGCGAAGGCGGCCTCAAGGCCTGCATCGCCCATGAAGACGCCTTCGCCGGCAAGCCGGCTCCTACAGGGTTCGGCGTTATCGCAATCCATCTGTGCGCAGGTGACAGGGTTCGGCGTTTTTTTCAATCCATCTGTACGCAGTTGACGATATTTGGCGTTGACCACAATCCATCTGCACACGCTGATCATGTAGGAGCTGGCTTGCCAGCGAAGGCGGCCTCAAGCCATGCATCGCCCATGAAGACGCCTTCGCCGGCAAGCCGGCTCCTACAGAGGGCGAGGTGAAGCCACCTCTCGCGGTTGGTCGTTGGTGGCCAATGTTCGCCACCAATAGATCAACGCCACGGCATTGATGCCTGCGCCCAGCAGGCACACGCCAAGCCACCCGCCCCAGGCGTACATCGCCGTCGAACCGATGGAGCCCAAGGCGCTGCCGATCGAATAAAACACCATGTAGCCGGCAGTCAGTCGGCTCTGGGCTTCGGGGCGCACGCCGTAGATCATGCTCTGGCTGGTGACATGCACCGCCTGCAGCCCCAAATCCAGGGTAATCACTCCCAGCAGCAACGCCCACAACGAAGAGTGGGTGAGGGCGATCGGCAGCCACGAGACCAGCATCAACAGCAGCGACAATCCACTGGTCCATTGCCCCAGGCCACGATCGGCCAGATGCCCGGCACGGGCGGCGGCCAGCGCGCCGGCGGCGCCTGCCAGGCCGAACAAGCCGATTTGAGTGTGGGACAACGACAGCGGCGGGGCGCTCAACGGCAGCACCATGGGCGTCCACAGCACCATGGCACTGGCGAACGTCAGCAGCGCCAGCACCGCCCGTTGCCGCAGCACCGGTTCTTCCCTGAACAACGTAAACACCGATCCGATCAAAGCGCCGTAGGCACTGGCGGGTTGCGCCTGTTCCTGCCGGGGCAGCACGCGAAACAGCAGCAGTGCCATCACCAGGGTCAGACCGGCCGACAACAGATAGACCGACCGCCAACCGGCCAGATCAGCCATACCGCCGGCCACCGTTCGGGCCAGCAGAATGCCGACCACGATCCCGCTGGTGACCACGCCCACCACCCGTCCTCGCTGCGCCGGTATGGCCAGTGTGGCGGCGTAGGCCACCAGCACTTGCGTGACCACGGCCAGCAGTCCGGTCAGGGTCATTCCCAGCAACAGCCAGACACTGTTCGGCGCCCACGCGATCATCAGCAGCGCCAGCGCCGACAGCAAGGTTTGCGTGACGATCAAGCGCCGACGATTGAGCAGATCCCCCAGCGGCACCAGCAGCAACAGACCGAGGCCGTAACCGACCTGAGTCAGGGTAACGACGATGCCGACGGTGGCAGGCGCGATGGCAAACGCCTGGGCCATGGCATCCAGCAGCGGCTGTGCGTAGTAGACATTACCGACGGCCAGGCCGCAGGCGACGGCAAACAGCAGCACCACGGTGCGGCTCAATGGCTGGTCATGTTTCATCACCGGTCTCCTTTGGTGGTTTCAAAGTGAAACCAGTTGTACGGTAAGGAAACCGGTTTTATATTGCAACTACATAATTTGGGTGACCGCGAACATGGCCAAACGTACAAGCATGGAAGGCGCCGAATGCCCGGTGGCCCGTTCCGTCGAGGCCATTGGCGATGGCTGGTCGCTGCTGATCGTGCGCGATGCCTTCGATGGCATTCGCCGGTTCGGTGAATTCCAGCGCAGTCTGGGGATGGCCAAGAACATATTGTCGGCGCGTTTGCGCGCGCTGGTAGCCAACGGGATTTTCGATCTGGTGCCGGCGTCGGACGGCAGCGCGTATCAGGAATACGTGCTGACAGAGAAGGGCAAGGGGTTGTTTGCGCTGATCATCGGATTGCGGCAATGGGGCGAGGCGTTTTTCTTCGAGGAGGGAGAGGCGCACTCGCGGCTGGTTGATCGGGAGAGCGGTCGGCCTTTGCAGACGCTGGAACCGCGTGCCGAGGATGGGCGTTTGCTGGGGCCGGAGGATTGCGTACGCATAGCGGCCGAGTGAACGTCAGAAAGATCGCAGCCGTATTCCACCTGCGGGAGCGAGCAGTCTCGCTCCCACATTTTGATCAGCATTGCTCACATGTTTTGTGTCCGACACAAACCCCTGTAGGAGCTGGCTTGCCAGCGAAAGCGGTGGGTCAGGCAACATTTTTTCATCTGGAAGGACGCCTTCGCTGGCAAGCCAGCTCCTACAGGGGCAGCGTGCAGCCATTTCAATCGGTTGGTCGTTGGTGGCCAGTGTTCGCCACCAATAGATCAGCGCAAGCTATCGACCATATCAGCCACCGTCGTCAGCACATCCTTGCCCAACTGCTTCGACCGTTTGCCCGACCACCCCGTCAACGCATTCGGCGCATCATTGTTGTCCTTGAACGGCATTTCCAGCGTCAGCGACAAACAATCGAATTTCTCCCCGACGGCGTTGCAGGCCAAGGTCATATTGGCCTTGCCCGGCAGATCGCGGGTATAGCCATGCCTGGTCTGGAAATCCTTGGTCTGGTGCTTCAGATGGCTGCGGAACTGTTCTTCGAGTTTCTCGATCCGCGGCGTGTAACCCGGGTTGCCTTCGCAACCGGCGGTGAACACATAAGGAATCTCCTCATCGCCATGGATGTCGAGAAACAGGTCGACCCCGTACTGCTCCATCTGCTGTTGCACGAACAGCACTTCCGGGCTCAGTTCCTGGCTCGCACTCTGCCACGCGCGGTTCAGGTCCTGGCCCATGGCGTTGGTGCGCAAGTGACCGTGGAAGGCGCCGTCCGGGTTCATGTTCGGCACCAGGTACAGGTCGGCGCTGGCCAGCAATTTTTGCAGCACAGGATCGTCATGCCGTTCGAGGCGTTCGATCACGCCTTCCATGAACCACTCGGCCATGTGTTCGCCAGGGTGTTGCTGGGCAATGATCCACACCTTGCGTCGGCCTTCGGCGCCCGTGCCTTTGCGCAGCAGCTGGATGTCCCGACCTTCGACGCTTTTGCCGGTGGCCAGCAGCTCGGTGCCGGCCTTGGTCAGCGCCTGCTCGATCAGCCAGTCATGGCGACCGCGGCTATAGGGTTCGAAGTAGGCAAACCAGGCGTGGGTGGCGGTGGTTTCGAGGCTGAAACGCAGGCAATCGCCCTCGAAGATGGTCGGCACGCGGAACCAGTTGACGTGGTCATAGGACGCCACTGCCTGATAACCGTCCCAGGCCTTGTTGTACGAGGATTTGCTCGCATTGTTCAGGCGGAACCAGTGCTCCTGGCCGACATGCAGGCCGCTGGCCTTGAAGTGAAACCACTGGAAGTGCTGGCTGCGGGTGTCCGGGCGGATGGCCAGCAACGCCTGGAGCGGGTTGCTGATATCGAGCACTTCAATGTTGCCGCTGTCGAAGTTGGCGCTGATGTCGAGCGAGGATTTGGCCACGGTCATAGTCGATTCCTGAATATGATTTTTATGGCTGGTACTTTACACGCTGGGAAGGGAAAAACCGGGGGAAATTGCGGGCTGGAAAGGGGGGCGTCGTCCTTGACGCCGAGGCAGCTTAGAGGCTGTGCGATTGATTCTCAAGTGCTATTTTTGATTAGTTTGGGCCAATGATGCCGGGCTTCTCTTGCCAACGGATATTCTTTTGATATCATCCGCGCCATTCGGATTTGTAACACCAAAAGACTTCATTAGCCTGAAGGTAAAAGCCAGAAAAACTGGCAAAAAAAGACCCGGCAAAAAGCCGGGTCAAAAACCGTGATTAGCCTGATGAGGAGAGTGTCCAGGAGACCGACCTAAGGTCCCTTGGACAATCGACTGATCTCGCGACCAGCTGCATGCAATAATAATCATTCTCGTTTGCAAGTCAAATGATTTTATCTGCGCGATTGGAAAATTCTTTCCCGTCCTCCCCGAACACATCCTTTTTTCAGCCGTTCTGAGCACACTCCAGGGACCGGTCCACCAGCGCCCGGGCCATCTCGATCATGTGCACCGTCGAAAAAGCCAGATGCCGGTTGGCGCCCTGAAGGTTATTGCCCGACTCGTTGGCGGTGGCGGCTGCACAACGCAGCAGGTCCGAGGCATGGACCAGTGCCTCTTCGCTGCTGATATTGCGCCTCACATCAAAGAAGCGTTCTTCGACCACTTCCTCTGAAACAGCAGGTTTCAAGTAATAGTCCAGCGCTCGCTGCGCGGCCGCAAAGCCTTCGGGCGAGGTGAGGGTGGTGTCGATCGACAGGTCTGGCAGGTCATTGCCGGGGATGGTCATGGTCATGGCTAGCTCCGTGATGGGGTTCATATCCGTGAAACAATCCTAGTACAAATTGTATTTGTGACGAAAATTTAAATACTACAAGTTGTGTTTTGACGGCTGGAGGCACCCACGTATCGTGCCGCACATGGATAAATGGATTGAATTGGTCAAGGCCAAGATGAGTGAACTCAAAATCACTCAAGAGATACTCGCCGAGCGCGTCGGGATGTCCCAGGGGGGCATTGGCCATTGGCTGAACAAACGTCGCCAGCCGGGCATCGATGACATGAATCGGGTGCTGCAGGCGCTGGGCCTGGACTTTCTCGAGGTGGCGCTGGTGATCCGCGAGCCGGACGCCGCGAAGGCCGAGGGCCAGGACCTGGCGCAAAAGTACAACCCGTACTTCCGCTACCCGGTCAGTGGCTGGCGCGCCGCCACAGAGGTGCGTGAAGACGGGCCGGCGGCCTACGGGCAGGCGCGTTTCGAACGGTCCGATTACTCGGCGCTGGGCGCGGCATTCTGGCTGGAGGTGACAGGCGATGCGATGACGGCACCGACGGGTCTCAGCATTGCCGAAGGCATGTTGATCCTGGTGGACCCGGCCGTGGAAGCGCTGCCGGGCAAACTGGTGATCGCCCAATGGCCCGACAGCGCCGAGGCCACGTTTCGCAAGCTGATCGAGGAGGGCGGGCAGCGTTACCTGGTGCCGCTCAATCCGACGTACCCCAAAGCCCTGTACAGCCCGGAGTGCCGAATCATCGGCGTGGTGGTCCAGGCGACAATCAGGTTCTAGCCGGATCGGTCCGCGCCAGGCGCGGGACCGATCTTCAGCTCACGCTTCTTCCTTCAGCTCACGCTTCTTCCAGTTCGACCAGCGCACTGCCTTCGCTGACCATCTCGCCTTCCTGGCAATACAGCGCCTTGATCACCCCGGCATGGGGCGCACGGATGCTGTGCTCCATCTTCATCGCTTCCAGCACCACCAGTTGCGCCCCGGCTTCGACCGATTGCCCGGCCTCCACCAGCACGCGCACGATGCTGCCATTCATGGGCGCGGCAAGCCCGCCCTGATGGCTGTGGCTGGCTTCGACGGCACTGATCGGGTCGTAGGACTCGATGCGGCGCAACTCACCGGCCCAGTGCAGGTACACGCTGTCACCCCGCCGGATCGCCCGATGCCTGGCGGCGCACGCCGTGGTGCTCGGTCAGCAGTTGTTCGCCCTTGAGCTGCGCGGTGTGGGCATCGGCGCGGCCCAGGGTC
>NZ_MULM01000056.1:0-11049 GCF_002029345.1 Pseudomonas sp. VI4.1 | reverse complement strand
CTCGGCGTCTGGGCCTTGCTCGGCGCGGGCTCAACGGGCTGGTTGCGCTCGCCGCGGGCGATGCAAGGTTTCAATCGCTGCATGGCCCTGTTACTGCTGGGATCGACCTGGTTGGGCGTGTTGACCTGAGCACCACCCGTCGACATTTTTCGTTGTTCGATCAATCCGGCACTTGACGGCGGATTCGTTTCTGGTGTCTTCTGAAACCGGTTTCAGTGCCAGGCACGCAAACCTAATAAATCCAATAAAAGGTTTCAGACCGTGAACGATTTTTCCGCCGCCCAACGCAGCCGCGTGACCATGCTCGACGTGGCTGAACATGCCAAGGTTTCCAAGGCCAGCGTCTCGCGGTTCATCGGCGAAGACCGCGCCCTGCTCTCCGATGCGATCGCATTGCGCATCGAGCAGGCAATTGCCGAACTGGGCTACCGCCCGAACCAGATGGCCCGCGGCCTGAAGCGCGGCCGCACGCGCAGATCGGCATGCTGGTGGCCGATATCCGCAACCCTTATTCGATTGCCGTGATGCACGGGGTGGAAACCGCCTGCCGTCAGCATGGCTACAGCCTGGTGGTGTGCAACACCGACCGCGATGACGAGCAGGAACGCCAGCACCTGGCCCTGCTGCGCTCCTACAACATCGAAGGCCTGATCGTGAATACCCTCGGCCACCACCGCGATGAATTGCGCGAGCTGCATCGGGAAATGCCGCTGGTGCTGGTAGACCGTAAAGTCGAGCAACTCGAGAGCGATCTGGTCGGGCTGGACAACCCGGCGGCGGTCGAAATGGCCGTCGCCCACCTTGAAGACCGCGGCTATCGCGACGTGCTGCTGGTCACCGAACCGTTCGACGGCACCAGTTCGCGAATCGAGCGGGTCAGCAGCTTCAGGGCCGCAGATTGCCCAGCGTCCGGCCCTTCGCGGCACCCTGATCGAAACCGGCAGCGGACTGACGGCGCAGCTGAAAACTTTCCTCGATAACCCTGGCCCCGGGCCGAAAGCACTGTTCTGCGCGAACGGTATTGCGGCGCTGGCCAGCACCCATTCACTGCGCGAATTGCAGTGCAACCTGTTCGAGGATGTCGGCCTGATCGCCCTCGATGACCTGGATTGGTACCCGCTGGTGGGCAGCGGCATCACCGCCCTCGCCCAGCCGACGGCAGAGATCGGCGCCAGTGCGTTCGAGTGTTTGCTCAAGCGGTTGCGCGGGGATGACGGGCCGGTGCGGACTGTGGATTTTTCGGCGCGGTTGATTGTAAGGGGGTCGACCAGTGTTCCAACGTGACGACGCCTTCGCTGGCAAGCCAGCTCCTGCACAGGCACCGCGGTCTCCCGTAGGAGCTGGCTTGCCAGCGAAGTCGCCCGAACAATCACCACCGAATTCAATTGAACACCCTTTTTTCGAACAAAAATGAAACCGGTTTCAGAGGTCAATAACAATGAATAAACCACCCGTCTCCATCAGCCTCTCCAGCTACGGCGCCGACCTGGTGCGCCAACGTGGCCAAGGCAGCTTCATCGACATCCTGGCCGCCGCCGCGCCACCCGCATCGAGTGGCGCGAAGAACTGTTGACCGTCGAAGACCCGTTACAGCTGGCCGACGCCACCCGCGCCCAAGGCCTCGAAAGCGTGTATTCCTCGCCGATGGAGCTGTGGCTGGCGGCAGTCGAAACCCAATCCCGAACTGGCCGAGGCCCTGCAACGCGCCCAGGCCTTCGGCGCCAAATGGCTGAAGGTTTCCCTGGGCTATTTCACCGACACCTGCGACCTTCAAACCCTGAATCAACTGCTGGGCAAGAGTACCGTGCAGTTGCTGGTGGAAAACGACCAGACCCTGCACGGCGGGCGCATCGAACCCTTCCAGCGCTTTTTCGCCGCCGTCGAGCAACACCACCTGCCGATCAAAATGACCTTCGACATCGCACTGGCACTGGCAGGACCAGCCGGCCGCCAACGCCGCGCGGCTGCTCGGTCGCCACGTCGGTTATGTGCACTGCAAGGCCGTGTCGCGCCGCGCCGACGGCAAACTGGTCGCTATCCCACCGACCGCCAGCGACCTGCAACTGTGGGAACAACTGCTGCGGCACATGGCCCAAGGTGTGATGCGGGCGGCGGAATATCCGCTGCAAGGCGAGGATTTGCTGCAACTCACCACCGACCACGTCGCGACGCTTGCCCGCCTCGGCCAACACCGCCTGGAGCGCGCTCATGTCTGAATTCGATATCCTGTCGTTTGGCGAAACCATGGCGATGTTCGTTGCCGAGCAGAACGGTGAACTGGCCGAGGTCGGTCATTTCCACAAACGCATTGCCGGCGCCGACAGCAACGTCGCCATCGGGTTGTCGCGTCTGGGGTTCAAGGTGGCGTGGCTGAGCCGCGTCGGTGCCGATTCCCTGGGTCGCTTCGTCGTCGACACCCTGGAGAAAGAAGGCCTGGACTGCAGCAACGTCGCCATCGATAGCGCGCACCCGACCGGTTTTCAGCTCAAGTCTCGCACCGATGATGGCGGCGATCCGGTGGTCGAGTACTTCCGGCGCGGATCGGCGGCGAGTCATTTGTCGCCGCAGTCCGTCATGCCCGAGTTGCTCAAGGCCCGGCACCTGCACGCCACCGGCATTCCCCCCGGCGCTGTCTGCCAGTGCCCGGGAAATGTCCTTTGAATTGATGACCCGCATGCGCGACGCCGGGCGCAGTGTGTCCTTCGACCCGAACCTGCGCCCGAGCCTGTGGGCCAGCACGCAACAGATGATCGGCGAAATCAATCGCCTCGCCGCCCTCGCCCATTGGGTGCTGCCGGGCTTGAGCGAAGGTCGCCTGCTGACCGGTTTCGAAGACCCGGCCGACATCGCGGCGTTTTACCTCGACCAGGGCGCCGAAGCCGTGGCGATCAAGCTGGGGCCGCATGGAGCGTATTACCGCACCCGTCTGGATCAGGGTTTTGTCGCCGGCGTGCCCGTAGCAACGGTGGTCGATACGGTCGGTGCCGGCGACGGGTTTGCCGTCGGCATGATCAGCGCCCTCCTGGAAAACCACAGTTTTGCCGACGCCGTGAAGCGCGCCAACTGGATTGGCAGCCGGGCGGTGCAGAGTCGGGGGGATATGGAGGGGTTGCCTACTCGGTCCGAAATGTCCGTCGAATTCGAGGCCGCCTTCGCGAGCAGGCTCGCTCCCACCGGGGATCTGCAGTGTTCACACAACCCCTGCGGGAGCGGGCTTGCCCGCGAAGAGGCCCGCACAGTCACTGAAAATTTTTAACCCGTTACCTGCTGCGACAAAAACAACAAGCTCAGGAGCACCACCATGAAAACCGCAACCCTCGCCGCCCGCCGCTGGTGGTACATCATGCCCATCGTGTTCATCACCTACAGCCTGGCGTATCTGGACCGCGCCAACTACGGATTCGCCGCCGCCTCCGGCATGGCGGCGGACCTGATGATCACCCCCGGCCTGTCATCCATGCTCGGCGCGCTGTTCTTCCTCGGCTACTTTTTCTTCCAGGTGCCCGGTGCGATCTACGCACAGAAACACAGCGTGAAAAAACTGATTTTCGTCAGCCTGATCCTCTGGGGCAGCCTGGCCACCTTGACCGGGATCGTCTCCAACGCCTACTGGCTGATCGTCATCCGCTTCATGCTCGGCGTGGTCGAAGCCGCGGTCATGCCGGCGATGCTGGTGTACCTGTGCCACTGGTTCACCCGTGCCGAACGCTCGCGCGCCAATACCTTCCTGATCCTCGGCAACCCGGTGACCATGCTCTGGATGTCGGTGGTGTCGGGCTATCTGGTGCAGCATTACAGCTGGCGCTGGATGTTCATCATCGAAGGCTTGCCGGCGGTGCTCTGGGCGTTTATCTGGTGGCGCCTGGCCGATGACCGTCCGGCCCAGGCCAAGTGGCTGACCGACCAGGAAAAACAGGACCTGGAAAGCGCCCTGGCCGCCGAACAGGTGGGCATCAAGGCGGTGAAGAACTACGCTGAAGCCTTCCGCTCGCCCAAAGTGATCATCCTCGCCCTGCAGTTTTTCTGCTGGAGCATCGGCGTCTACGGCTTCGTGCTCTGGTTGCCGTCGATCCTCAAGGCCGGTGCGCAAATGGACATGATCGAGGCCGGCTGGCTGTCGGCGCTGCCGTACCTGGCCGCCGTGATCGGCATGCTGCTGGTGTCCTGGGGCTCGGACAAACTGCAAAAACGTAAACGCTTCGTCTGGCCGCCGCTGCTGATCGCCTCGATTGCGTTCTACGGCTCCTACGCCCTGGGCGCCGAACATTTCTGGTGGTCCTACACCCTGCTGGTGATTGCCGGCGCGTGCATGTACGCGCCTTACGGGCCGTTTTTTGCCATCGTCCCGGAAATCCTTCCCGCCAACGTCGCCGGTGGCGCCATGGCACTGAGCAACAGGCATGGGAGCGCTCGGTTCGTTCGGCGGCTCCTATCTGGTCGGTTACCTGAACAGCTCCACCGGTTCGCCCGGCGCGTCCTACCTGTTGATGAGCGGTGCGCTAATGCTGTCGGTGGTGCTGACGCTTTTCCTCAAGCCCGGCGCCAGTGACCGGGAGCGGCCCGGAGTCGCGCTGACACGCCGTACCGCGGCCCATTCCTGAATCTAGATTGAGATGACCACCATGAAAAAGCAGGTTGTTCTATACAAGAAGCTGTAGCCTGCTGATGGCGCGCCTGCAGGCGCAGGCTGAAGTGACCCTGATCGAAAGCCTCGACGCCAACGGCCTGGCGCAATTGCGCGAAGCCCTGCCCCGGGCTCACGGCTTGCTCGGTGCCAGCCTGAAACTGGATGCCGCGCTGTTGGACCTGGCGCCTCACCTTGAAGCGATCGCCAGCGTTTCCGTGGGCGTCGACAACTACGACATCGATTACCTGACCGAGCGGCGAATCCTGCTCAGCAACACCCCGGACGTGCTCACCGAAACCACCGCCGACACCGGTTTCGCACTGATCCTGGCGACGGCCCGGCGTGTCGTGGAACTGGCCAACGTGGTTCGCGCCGGCGAGTGGACGCGCAATGTCGGCCCTGCGCAGTTCGGCACCGACGTGCACGGCAAGGTCCTGGGTATCATCGGCATGGGGCGCATCGGCGAGGCGCTGGCGCAGCGTGGACACTTTGGTTTTGGCATGCCGGTCATCTACCACAGCCATTCGCCGAAACCGGCGGTGGAACAGCGTTTCGATGCGCAATACCGCAGCTTGCCGGCGCTGTTGCAGCAGGCGGATTTCGTCTGCCTGACGCTGCCGCTGACGGCTGAAACCGAGGGGCTGATTGGCGCCGAACAGTTTGCGCTGATGGGGCCCGAGACGATCTTCATCAACATTTCCCGGGGCAAGGTGGTGGATGAAGCGGCGTTGATCGAGGCATTGCGTGAGGGGCAGATTCGCGCGGCGGGGCTGGATGTGTTCGAGCGCGAGCCGTTGAATCCCGACTCGCCGTTGTTGCAATTGAACAATGTGGTGGCGACGCCGCATATTGGTTCGGCGACCCATGAGACGCGCGAGGCCATGGCTCGTTGTGCGGTGGATAATCTGCTGGCGGCGCTGGCTGGGGAGCGGCCGGCTAATTTGGTGAATGTGCAAGCGTGGAAGGCCTGATGGATCTAGCGTTTATGCGATAGTCTTCGCTGGCAAGCCAGCTCCTACAGGGATCTGCACCGAACACAGATATTGTGTACGCCGTAGATCCCTGTAGGAGCGGGCTTGCCAGCGAAGGGGCCGGCAAACCCGACACACATCTATCAGGCCCGCCGAGCCTCCAGCAGATCCGCCGCACACAGCGCGATCCGCCGACAAGCATCCGCCAGCTTCAGCCGATCCACCACCAACCCGATCCGGATATGCCCCGCCGCACTCGGCCCGAACGCCTCCCCGGCCAGCACCGACACGCCGTATCCCTCCAGCAGCCGCTCGGCGAAGCCCTGGGCGCATAACCCGGTCTGGCGCACATCGACATCACGAACATCCCGCCATCGGGGCGGATCGGCCGCAGCCCCGGACACTCGCCCAGGCTCGCGCACACCAGGTCGCGACGCCGGCGATACTCGTCGCGCATCAACGCCACCTCTGGCAAGTCCTTATCCAGCGCCAATTGCGCCGCGTTCTGAATGAAATCCGGAATGCCGAACAGCATGCACAGCGACAGGTGCTCCAGGTGATCGGCCAGGCGTTTCGGCCCGATCACCCAACCCACTCGCCAGCCGCTCATGGCATGGGATTTGGACAGGCTGTTGATCGTCGCCGTGCGCTCGGCCATCCCCGGCAGGCTAGCCGGGCTAATGTGCTCGCCCTCGTACAACAGGTCGCTGTAGACCTCGTCGCTGATCAACCACAGGTCATGACGAACGCAGAGAGCTGCCAGTTTCTGCCAGATCGGCAGCGATAAACTGGCGCCAGAGGGATTGTTCGGGCTGTTGAGCAAAATCGCCCGGGTTTTAGCCGTAATCCGCGCTGCGACATCCGCCGGGTCGACCCTGAAGCCATTCTCGGGACGCACCGCCACCGGCACCACGGTGGCCCCGATGGCACCAAACACGCCTTCATAGGTGACGTACATCGGTTCGGCGACGATCACTTCATCGCCCGGATCAAGCAGGCATTGCGCCACCGAATATACCGCGCACTGGGCGCCGGGCAACACGATCACATGATCGGCCTCCACCGCCTGACCACTGCGCTGGCGATGACGACGGGCGATGCTGTCACGCAAGCCTCGACTGCCGCGCACCTGGGAATAATGGGTGTCGCCGGCCAACAGGCTGTCGATGGCCGCATGAACGATGGGTAAAGGTGTATCGAAGTCCGGATCGCCGACTGACAACAGCAGTACATCGACGCCCTGTTCGCGCAATTCCAGCGCGCGGTTATGAATGTGCCAGGCCGCGGCGCCTTCACCGGCGATGCGTTGGGTCAAGCCTGAATAGCGCATGTAGTTCTCCAGTCGCGCGAAATCCTGATTCAACCCTATATCAAATCACCAAACGCGCCACCCTGGCAGCTAATTCGCCAGCGCAGCCAGCAGGCGAGCGAGTACCCAGGATTTTTATCCTTGGCTGGGGGATGGCCGAACCGGTCTTTTTCCAGCGGCATCGCTTGCACTGTGCCTCCTGCTGCCCTCGTTCAAAAAGCCCCGCAAATCAAGAAGTTGATTTCCAAAGCTGCGGGCGATGGAATGAAAGGAAAATTCCTACATGCGGAATAGCATCGGCTGACAGCTCTTTCCTCAAAGCCTCTTTAAAGTCCGCACCTGTAATTTGTGACAGGTTCCAAGACGCGCCAATCGCGCTATAACGAAACCGTGCCTACAGCCCCGCCACCGAGGTCTGAAGGACGGCCGCGCGAACCATGCCTTTTAGAAATAGGAAGATTCTGCCGCGCCCACGCCGTCAATGATGATGAATGGGAGATTCAATTATGTACCGTTCCACTACCGACTCAGTCCGGTCATCACCTGCCCGGGCAAGCTTCCAGCCACCGGAGTGCAACCAACCCCAGGCCATCAAGCTCACCGCCAGGGAGAAGGAAGTCTTGCAATGGAGCGCCATTGGAAAATCGTCCTGGGAAATCGCCCAGATAATCGACTGCACCGAGGCCGGTGTGAATTACCACTTTTGTAACATCCGCCGAAAATTCGGCGTGAGATCGCGCTGGATCGCCATGGTCATGGCGCTGGAACAAGGCCTGATCCAATCGTCTTGAACCAGCCCCTCTGCAGCGGTCAGCGTTACATGCCCCTGTAGAGACAATTCATGAATATGGAACACGCCACACGGTTGACCCCGCTGCGCGAAACAGCCTGTGACGATATGCCGGTATCGCACAGGCAACAGCCGGACAAAACACTGCGCATCATCCTCGCCGACGACCACCCCGTGGTACTGCTGGGGGTTGAAATGGCCCTCGGCAACACATTCTCCATTGTCGCCCGAGCCCACGACGCCGATGAGTTGATCGCTCATCTGCATTGCACGCCCTGCGATCTGTTGATCAGCGATTACTCGATGCCCTACGGGCGCTTGCCGGATGGTTTGGCATTAACGGGTTACCTGAAACGCCATTTCGGACAGATACCCTTGATCGTGATGACCATGCTGCGCAACCCTTCCCTGCTGCAGGCGTTGCTTAATTCAGGGGTTCGCGGTCTGTTCGACAAACGCAGCCCCTTGAGCGAGTTGAAGCAGGCGGTATACACGGTGGCAAGAGGGCGTCGATATCTGTGCCCTGCCTTCGGTAGAATCCTCGATGCCCAGGCGTTGCCCTCGTCAGGCATCGCCGAGCCTTTGGTCAGCCTTTCCCAGCGCGAGCTGGAAGTGGTGCGGTTGTTCGTGCAGGGGCTGTCCGGACGACAGATTGCCGCGCAACTGAACCGCAGCGAGAAAACCATCAGCCGACAAAAACGTACCGCCATGGACAAGTTGGGACTTGGCCATGACGGTGGGTTGGTGGAGTTTGCGCGGGTGAGCGGGTTGAGATACTGAAGGTCCTGATAAGGGTTAACGGAATCAGAAGGAAGTGTACCGGAACAGCCGGGACGCTTCGAGATTATCCGACTCGTTTAGTAGCCGGCCTCACTTAAATCTATCTTTAGTTTTGCGTACATCTATTGCTATTTGTTGTGTCGCACCATGGAATCCCGTATACGGATCAACACCTCCTCTATCCAGGTAGTCTCGCTGGTAGACGGGCCCCAACTTGTCGTACTGCTTTTTGCTGAGTGGATTAGGCGCCCGTCTTGCTCGAGGTTCGTTTGGACTCGCTCTAGAGGGCCCTGCGTTTGTTGCAGGAGGAACAGGAGGTGCAGTCGACGCAGCTCGAGACGCTTTGGGTTCCGCGAACGTGACCGTTTTTGAAGAAGAACCGGTAGAAGAAGGTGTCGGTCCAAGACGTGATACGCTATCAGAATTTAGGCTAGGATCAACTGATGGCGTAACTCTCGTTGCTGACGTATGGGGTTGACCATTTACCAACCAACCGCTTAGAGAATCATCAACACTATTTACCACAGCGCGCGCGCCCTTTGGGGCAACAACGCCCACAGTTGCCTGACTAGTTTGACTCCCCCCGGTGACAACGCGCCCCTTGTTCGAAACAGTTTTGAACAATTTTCCAAACGGCATATGTCCCGTCTCATCCGTATATTTAATGGGATTGCCCAACACATACGTATACGCATTCAACCCCCCCACCCCAAACGGACTCCAGCTATCCGGACTGTTAAACCTCATCAACAACGGACTAAACGCCCGATACCCATTCCCCAGTAAATAACCGCCGGTGTGCGCCTCCCGCAATTCACCGTTGTACCCCAGATGAGTACTTGCCGGGTGTTCGCCACTGCGATGACCGTAGGCCGAATAAGCGAAGTCATTGTCCGTGCCGGACCCTGCTTCACGCAGCACGCTGTTCTTGTCATCGCCGGCCAGCATCAAGACTTTGGGCCAGCACCTTCCTGATGCTCGGCGAGCACCCTGCCGTCGGCTTGCATGAATGTGCTGCTGTTGGAGCCCTGCTGCAGTGTGTGAATCTCACCGTCCCGGTAAAAACGGCGCTGTTGATCGGTACCGCTGCTCTGGCTGGCAAGCACATCCAGAGGATCGTAGGTGTAACCACTCGGCGTTTCACCAGGCAGCCCGCTGACACTGATCAAACGGCCCAGGTCGTCATACCCGAGTGTGCGCCCTGCTTCATCGCTCACCATATCGCCGTCGTCGTTGTAAACCAGCTTGATTTCCTTGGGTAGGTAATCTTCATGATCATTGAGCACAGTACTCAACTGCGTGGGATCCAGCGGGTTGTCATAGGAATATTCGGCAAAGTTGGTGCCATCAGGAGAAGTGGTTTGCACCTGTATCAGGTTATCCAGTTCGTCGAAGATGAAAATCTGCATATCGATAGGTTTGTTGTAAGGGTCCAGAGGTTGTTGCGTGCCCGTGCAGATGTACAATTGAAGACGCCCGCGAGCGTCGTAGTCATAGGTTTCGTCGCGCAAGACTGTCTCGCCTTCGGTCAAGGCGCGGTGGATCAATTGATCGACGACGTTGTAAGCCTGGCTCAGTTGTTGCGTTCTACCCTCGCCAAAATCGAACTCGCGTAATATTTCGCGCCCCTGATCGTCGTACGTCAACTTGATCTTCAGGCTCAGTGGGCCGTCCGTGGTTTCGATACGCTCGGTCTGGCCTTGGGCGTTGTAGGCGAACGTGGCAGCGGTAGTGCCCAATCTCGTGCCCATCAACTGGCCGCTGGATTTTTTGTAGTCATAGACTTGATCCTGTTCAAGTACGTCAACGTACTTCAACAGTCGGGCTTGCCTGCTGTAGTGATATTCCATCGTGGCTGGCTCGTGGCCTGGCTGTTCCCGGGTTTCGCTCCTTATCTCCCCGGTGGAGTAGTACGTGCGAGAAAGTTTCAACCCGCTTTCTTCACTCCAGTCCAGGCGGGCGTTTTGCAGATCGTAGTTGTAGGTTGCAGCAATGCCCGCCGCACTGCCTGCGATACTGGCGGTGCTACGTTTAGTCGGCTCCTCACCCAAGGCCGGCACATATTCGTAGTCGACTTCCACGAGCGATGGGCGCTTGACTTTACAGGGTTGAGTCTCGCCCGGTTTGAAACCATAGACAGTGACACGGCCCCCGGTGATCGATTTGATCATACGATCGAGACCGTCGAACGCTTGCTGGCCCAACTCTTTCGCGTTGACGCCTATCCAGATGGGCAGGTCCTCGCTGCTATGAGGTGCATAACGACGTTCAACCACGGCCCCATCTGGCAAGGTGCTCTCGACCATGCGGTCAAAAACGTCATACACATAGGCTGTCTTGTAGCCCAGGGCATCGAACTCATGGGCCGTACGCCCCAGGCCATCATAGTGATAGCGGTGCTCGCTGTACGGCTCGGCTAGCGGGTCGCTCGGTTCGTCGCCTTGCTTGTAACGCTTGACGTTGTCGGGCTTGTCAAACAGGTTGTTGTGGGTGACGGTCTTGCCCATGCCCTCGATCCAGGTCGTGGTGGTCTGTGTGATCGGGTCGCTGACCTCGTGCTCCTCGACCCCGT
>NZ_MULM01000174.1:0-129516 GCF_002029345.1 Pseudomonas sp. VI4.1 | reverse complement strand
ATGTGGTCGCCAGCCGTTTGAAAGAGGAATACAAGGTCGAGTGCTCCTACGAGCCGATCACCGTCTATTCCGCGCGCTGGATCGATTGCAGCGATAAGAAGAAGCTCGAAGAGTTCCAGATCAAGGCTGTGGAAAACCTCGCCATCGACGGCGGCGGTCACCTGACCTACCTGGCCCCGACCCGGGTCAACCTGGCACTGATGGAAGAGCGCTGGCCGGACGTGAAATTCCGCGCAACGCGTGAGCATCACTAAGCGCTGATTGGTTACATCCAAAACCCCGTGGTGAAAGCTGCGGGGTTTTTTTGTGTCGCAAACAAAAGATCAAAAGATCGCAGCCTTCGGCAGCTCAGGGGTATCGCGAACATCTTGCAGGAGCAAGCTTGCTCGCGATGGAGTGTCAGCTAAGCAGATGTTGACTTGACCACCATCGCGAGCAAGCTCGCTCCTACAGGGGCATCTAACGCCTGTTAAATAACCATTCGCCATAGCGATTATGCAAAACCATTCTCTGCATCCATGGCATTTCCCGGCGATCATCAACGTCCTGGTTTGAGAACCCGCTCGATCGCAACTGAATCTCGCACAAACGCCACGGCATCCGGGTTCGCCGCGGGCAGGAGGGAATCGGCTATGAGCATGTTTATACGCGTTGTGTTGTTGCTGAAGGTGTTGGTGCTGCTGTCCCTCGGTTCGTCGGCGGCGTGGGCGGAATGTCAGGGGCATGACAAGCAAGCCTGGAATTGGCAGGGCACGCAGGGCGAGACGATGATCGCCAAATCCGAATCTGAGCCCGGTGACCAGGGCCAGGCTGGTAGCGCGGGCGATGACGATTCGATGGACGGTGACGAGGGCGAGGACGACAGCCAGACGTGAAACGCAGGCAAAAGAAAACCTCTTCTACATCGACTGATGTGCAATCGCGGTGGAAGAGGTTTGGTTAACCCTTGACCCTAGGTGAAACGCAGTCCCTGTAGGAGTGAGCTTGCTCGCGAAAGCGGTATGTCAGTCGATACTTTCATTGACTGATCCTCCACCTTCGCAAGCAAGCTCGCTCCCACAGTTTTTTTGTGTCGATTCCAGATTTGCTTATGCCGCGCCGTCGAGGAATTGCTCGGCGTAGTGGCACGCTACCTGCCGGCTGTCCAGCAGGCGCAGGGCTGGCTCTTCAGTGCTGCAGCGCTCGGTCGCGTACGGGCAGCGCTTGTGGAAGGCGCAGCCGGACGGCGGGTTCAGCGGGTTGGGCAGTTCGCCGACGATCTTGATCTTCGGCTTGTCCGGGTCCGGGTGGATGGTCGGCGTCGCCGACAACAGCGCCTGGGTGTAAGGGTGCAGGGGACGGGTGTAGATGTCTTCCTTCGGGCCCATTTCCACCGGGCGGCCGAGGTACATCACCATCACGTGATCGGCCACGTGACGCACCACCGCCAGGTTGTGGGAGATGAACACGTAGGCGGTGTTGAACTCTTGCTGCAAATCCATGAACAGGTTCAGCACCTGCGCCTGGATCGACACGTCCAGCGCCGAAGTCGGTTCGTCCGCCACCAGCACTTTCGGTTGCAGCATCATTGCCCTGGCCAGGGCGATCCGCTGGCGCTGACCGCCGGAGAACATGTGCGGATAACGCTGGTAGTGCTCAGGGCGCAAGCCTACTTGCTTCATCATCGCCTGGACTTTTTCACGGCGCTCAGCCGCTGAAAGATTGGTATTGATCAGCAGCGGTTCGGCCAGCTGATCACCGACTTTCTGCCGCGGGTTCAACGAGGCGTACGGGCTCTGGAACACCATCTGCACGTCTTTGCGCAATTGCTTGCGTTGGGCCTTGTCGGCGCCGGCGACTTCCTGCCCGGCGATTTTCAAGGAGCCGGAGGACGGCTCCTCGATCAGGGTCAGGGCACGGGCCAGGGTGGATTTGCCGCAACCCGATTCGCCGACGACGGCGAGGGTCTTGCCGGCTTCCAGTTCGAACGACACACCGTTCAGGGCACGCACGGTGGCGTGGCCCTTGAACAGGCCCCGGGACACTTCGTAGTGACGGGTCAGGTTGCGGGCGGTAAGTACGACGGCCATTACGCCACCTCCTGATTCAGCGGGTAGAAGCAGCGGGCGAGGCTGTTGCTTTTCGGGTCAAGGCCCGGACGTTGCGTGCGGCAGTTGTCCTGCACGTACGGGCAGCGCGGCGACAGCAGGCAGCCTTGCGGACGGTCGTAACGACCGGGAACGATGCCCGGCAGGGTCGACAGGCGCGCGGCCCCGAGGCTGTGTTCCGGAATCGCCTTGAGCAGCGCTTCGCTGTACGGGTGGGCCGGGATGTCGAACAACTGTGGCACCTGACCGACTTCGACCGCTTGCCCCGCGTACATCACGCACACACGCTGGGCGGTTTCGGCCACGACCGCGAGGTCGTGGGTGATCAGCACCAGGCCCATGTTCTGTTCTTTTTGCAGGGCCAGCAGCAGGTCCATGATCTGCGCCTGAATGGTCACGTCCAGCGCAGTGGTCGGTTCGTCTGCGATCAGCAGTTTCGGTTCGCCGGCAATCGCCATGGCGATCGCCACGCGCTGGCTCATGCCGCCGGACAGTTGATGCGGGTAGGCGTTCATGCGGCTGGCGGCGCCCGGGATTTCAACTTTTTCCAGCAGCTCGATGGCGCGGGCGCGGGCTTGCTTGCCGGACATTTTCAAATGCAGGCGCAGCACTTCTTCGATCTGGAAACCGACGGTGTAGCTCGGGTTCAGCGCGGTCATCGGGTCCTGGAAGACCATGGCCAGGTCTTTGCCGACGATTTGCCGACGCTGGCGGTTGCTGAGCTTGAGCATGTTCTTGCCGTCGAAATTCAGGGCGTCGGCGGTGACGATCCCCGGATGTTCGATCAGGCCCATCAACGCCATCATGGTCACGGACTTGCCGGACCCCGACTCGCCAACGATGGCCAGCACTTCGCCCTTGTCCACGGTGATGTCGAGCCCGTCGACCACCGGAACGGCGTTCTTGTCGCCGAAGCGAACGTTGAGATTCTTGATTTCCAACAGTGACATGTGAATCTCCTCAGGCGGCGTTCTTGAGTTTCGGGTCCAGCGCATCGCGCAAGCCGTCGCCCATCAAGTTGATTGCCAGCACGCTGAGCAAAATGGTCAAGCCAGGCAGGCTGACGACCCACCAGGCGCGTTCGATGTAGTCGCGAGCCGAAGCCAGCATGGTGCCCCACTCAGGGGTTGGCGGTTGTACGCCAAGGCCGAGGAAGCCCAGTGCCGCGGCATCGAGAATCGCCGAGGAGAAGCTCAAGGTGGCCTGAACGATCAGCGGCGCCATGCAGTTGGGCAGCACGGTGACGAACATCAGGCGCGGCAGACCGGCACCGGCCAGGCGCGCGGCGGTCACGTAGTCGCGATTCAATTCGCCCATCACCGCGGCGCGGGTCAGACGAACATAGGACGGCAACGAAACCACGGCGATCGCGATGATGGTGTTGATCAGGCCAGGGCCGAGGATGGCGACAATCGCCACGGCCAGCAGCAGGGACGGCAGGGCCAGCATGATGTCCATCAGACGCATGATGGTCGGACCCAGAATGCGCGGGAAGAACCCGGCGAACAGCCCCATCAGGATCCCGGGGATCAGCGACATCACCACCGACGACAAGCCGATCAGCAGGGACAGGCGCGAACCGTGGATCAGCCGCGACAGCAGGTCGCGCCCCAGTTCATCGGTGCCGAGCAGGAACTGGATCTGCCCACCTTCCAGCCAGGACGGCGGGGTCAGCAGGAAATCGCGGTATTGCTCGCTCGGGTTATGCGGGGCAACCCACGGCGCGAAGATCGCGCAGAAAATGATCAGCAGCATGAACATCAGGCCGGCAACGGCGCCTTTGTTGCGGGAGAAGGCGTGCCAGAATTCTTTGTACGGCGACGGGTACAGCAGGCTTTGATCGACTGTTACCGCTTGATTTGAAGTTGAAGCTGGAGTGGTCATGGTCATGATGATCTCAGCGCTGATGACGAATGCGTGGGTTGGCAAAGCCGTAGAGGATGTCCACCACGAAGTTGACCAGAATCACCAGGCAGGCGATTAACAGGATGCCGTTCTGCACCACGGGATAATCCCGTGCGCCAATGGCTTCGATCAGCCACTTGCCGATGCCGGGCCAGGAGAAGATGGTTTCGGTCAGGACCGCACCGGCCAGCAACGTGCCGACTTGCAGGCCGACCACGGTCAGCACCGGAATCAGCGCGTTGCGCAGGCCGTGGACGAACACCACGCGCGACGGCGACAGGCCTTTGGCGCGGGCGGTACGGATGTAGTCCTCACGCAGCACTTCGAGCATCGAGGAACGGGTCATCCGCGCGATCACCGCCAGCGGGATGGTACCGAGCACGATGGCCGGCAGGATCAGGTGATGCAACGCATCCAGGAATGCGCCCATGTCATCGGCCAGCAAGGTGTCGATGAGCATGAAGCCGGTCCGCGGCTCGATGTCGTAGAGCAGGTCGATCCGTCCGGACACCGGGGTCCAGCCCAGGCTCACCGAGAAGAACATGATCAGGATCAGGCCCCACCAGAAGATCGGCATCGAATACCCCGCCAGGGAGATGCCCATCACCCCGTGGTCGAACAGGGATCCTCGCTTGAGTGCCGCGATCACCCCGGCCAGCAGGCCCAGGATGCCGGCGAACAGCAGGGCGGCCATGGACAGTTCCAGGGTCGCGGGGAACAGCGAGCTGAACTCGGTCCAGACGCTTTCCCGGGTGCGCAGGGATTCGCCGAGATCGCCCTGGGCCAGTTTGCCGATGTAATCCAGGTATTGGGCATACAGGGGTTTGTTCAGACCAAGGCGTTCCATTGCCTGAGCATGCATTTCGGGGTCGACCCGACGTTCACCCATCATCACTTCCACGGGGTCGCCCGGAATCATGCGAATCAACGCGAAAGTCAGCAAGGTGATGCCGAAGAACGTAGGGATCAACAACCCCAGTCGGCGGGCAATAAAACTAAACATCGTGTGGTGTACCTCATCAGCCGGTTAGGCGTGCCCGGCGTCCCTGGGGTCAGGGACACCGGGAATTTTCTTATCTACTTCACCTGAGTGGTGGCGAAGTTATTCGTGGTGAGCGGGCTAATGTGATAACCCTCTACGTTGTTGCGCATTGCGGTAAACATACGGGTATGCGCCATGCTGATCCATGGCTGGTCCTGGTTGAAAATCGCCTGGGCTTGCTCATAGAGCGCCGCGCGTTCGTCCGGGTTCACTGTGGCCCGGGCTTCATCGAGCAACGCCTGGAACTTCTCGTTGCACCAGCGCGCGTAGTTTTCGCCGTTTTTAGCCGCCTCGCAACTGAGCATAGGCGTCAGGAAGTTATCCGGGTCGCCGTTATCGCCCGCCCATCCGGCCGCCACCATGTCGTGTTCGCCGTTTTTCGCGCGCTTGAGCATCTCGCCCCATTCCATGACGCGAATATCGAGCGTGAGGCCGATCTTCGCCAGGTCAGCCTGCATCATCTGCGCGGCGAGCATCGGGTTCGGATTGGTAGCCCCGCCACCGTTGCGGGTGAACAGGGTAAACACCGTGCCTTGCGGTACGCCGGCTTCCTTGAGCAAGGCGCGCGCCTTGTCCAGGTCGCGGGGCGGGTTGGTCAGTGTGTGGTTGTAGCCCAGCAAGGTGTCCGGGTACGGGTTGACTGCCACCGTGGCATTGCCCTTGCCGAACAGGGCGTTGACCGCCGCTTCCTTGTCGAAGGCGATGTCGATGGCTTTGCGCACCCGCACATCGCTCATGTACTTGTGAGTGGTGTTCATGGCGATGTACGAAACGGTCATCGCGTTCAGTTCATCAACCTTCAGGTGGCTGTCTTTCTTGATGCTCGGGATGTCATCCGGCTTCGGATACAGCGCAACCTGGCACTCGTTGGCCTTGAGTTTCTGCAGGCGCACGTTGTTGTCGGTGGCGATCGCCATGATCAGCGCGTCTGCCGGCGGTTTGCCACGGAAGTAGTCCGGGTTGGCCTTGAAGCGAACCTGGGCGTCCTTGTTGTAGCGCTGGAAAACAAAGGGGCCGGTACCGACCGGTTTGTTGTTCAGGTCGCCGGTCTTGTTGGCCTTGAGCAACTGGTCGGCGTATTCGGCGGAGTAGATCGAGGCGAACGCCATGGCGATGTCGGCCAGGAACGGCGCTTCGCGGCGGGTCAGGGTGAACTTGACGGTGGTGTCGTCGACTTTCTCGACGCTCTTGAGCAGCTCCTTGAAGCCCATGCTTTCAAAGTACGGGAAGCCCACGCTCGATTGTTTGTGCCACGGGTGATTCGGGTCCAGTTGCCGCTGGAAGCTCCAGAGCACGTCGTCGGCATTCATGTCGCGGGTCGGCTTGAAGTAGTCGGTGGTGTGAAACTTGACGCCTTTGCGCAGGTGGAAGGTGTAGGTCAGGCCGTCCTCGCTGATGTCCCAGGATTCGGCCAGCGCCGGAATCACTTCGGTGGTGCCGGGCTTGAAGTCGGCCAGGCGGTTGAAGATGGTTTCGGCTGCGGCATCGGCGGTGACTGCAGTCGTGTACAGGGCCGTGTCAAAGCCTTCCGGGCTGTTTTCAGTGCAAACCACCAGGGGCTTGGCCGAGACGCCGACAGCGGCACTCAGCAACGCGGCAGCGATGGCCGCACGTAGGGCGAGCATGTTCATCAAGAACCCTCTGCAATCGGTTAAAGGACCCAAGCCAGACGGCCGACCATGATGAGTCAGTCGTCTGGCGGGCGTTTTACAGAATGTTGAACGGGATGGTGGTCACGAGACGGAACTCGTTGATGCTGCCATCCGCCTGGTTTTCGCTGGCGCGGTGCGTGGTGTAGGTCGCGCGGATCGCAGTGGCTTTGAGCGGGCCGCTCTGCACCGCGTACGCAGCGCCGATCCCGTATTCCTGGTGATGTTCGCCATCCTGGGCCTGGATACCGTCGTAGCCTTTGCCCGCCACGCCTTCGTTACCCTTGTAGTGAGTACCGTCGATCCCCCAGCCGCGTGCGCTGTAGAGGTTGAACTTCAGGCCCGGCACGCCGTATTCGGCCATGTTCAGGCCGTAGGCCACCTGGAAGGATTTCTCGTTCGGGCCGTTGAAGTCCGACAGCAGGGAGTTGGCCAGGTAGATGCCGTTGGTTTCGTGCAGGTAGTCGAAGTACTCGTTACCGTTAATTTCCTGGTACGAGAAGGTCAGGCTGTGGGCCAGGTGGGTCAGGCCGAGCGACAGGGAGTAGGTGTCGTTGTCGATATTGCCGATCAGCGCTTTGCCTTCTTCCTGGGTCTTGTAGTAGTTCAGGCCGGTGGTCAGGCTCAGGATCGAGCTGTCGCCCAGTACATGGCTGGCGCCGAAGTAGTACTGGTTCCAGATGTCTTCGGCCTGGGTGGCCCAGAGGCTGGTGGTCAGGCTGGCAAATGGCGTGTAGGTGATGCCCGCGGTGTGGACGTGATCGCTTTCAACGATGCCGTTGGCATATTCGGTGCGGAACTTGCGCTGGCTCTGTTCCGTACGCGGAGAGTTGCGATCGAAGGTGCCGACATCGAAGGACAGGTTCTCCAGCTCTTCGCTGTGCAGGCTCACACCCTCGAAGCTTGAAGGCAGTGGGCGGTTACCGATCACATCGACCATCGGGCTGCTGAAGTTCTGGCGACCGGCCGTCAGGGTGGTGTTGGAGACACGGGCCTTGACGTTGGCCAGGCCCAGCTTGCTCCACTGGTCGACGGCGTCGCCGCCTTCTTCGGTCAGGGTCCGGTTGTTGCCTGCGCCTGGACGCGTGCCCGGTGCGCCGCCGTTGTTGGAGGCCAGGTCCTTGCGATCACGATCCAGGGCAATGGCGTTGTAGGCCGCCACTTCGGTGCTGATGCCCACGGTGCCTTCGGTGAAACCGGAGTTGTACTTGATGATGGTGCCTTGCACCCAGTTGATCCGACGATCCGTATCGGTCGACACGCCGTTTTTCTTGTAAGCGAACTGGCCGCCCCGTTTCAGTTGCTCGTTCGCATACCAGTTACGCGTGGTGCCGCTGATCGACTGACCTTCAACGAAGCCGGTGGCTTCGCTTTGGGCACTTTTCTCTTTCACGGTAACCGGGGTAAACGCCTGGCTTTGGGATTCTGCGTAGGCCGTGGCGGTGACGCTGCTGATGGCCAGGGCCAATAACGCGGTGCTGCTCAGTTTCATGGGTGAAGCTCCTTGGTTTCTTTTTTTATGCCGGTCTTTTTTTGGTGATCCGGCTATTGGTTTAAGCACTTTCAAGGCATCGCAAACGTTTGCTGCAGGTCAATTCGACGAATTGCGGCAATACGCTTGCGTGAGGGCGCAAGCGCCCCCGGCGGTTGTGGCTAATCGGTTATTTTTCCAGGCTGACACCCGAGAACACGTTGCGGCCGAAAGGACTCACCTTGAATCCTTCGACCTTGGCGCTTAACGGCTGGTTGACCGTCGAGTGAGCGACAGGCGTGATCGGCACTTGCTGCTTGAGCAATTGCTGAGCCTGTTTGTAGAGCACGGTGCGCTGGTCGCGGTCGGTGACGACCTTGGCCTGCTTGATCATCTTGTCGTAAGCCGGATCGCACCACATGGAGTAGTTGTTGCCGCCAATGGCGTCGCAGCTGTAAAGCGTGCCGAGCCAGTTGTCCGGGTCACCGTTGTCACCGGTCCAGCCGATCAGGCTGACGTCGTGTTCGCCATTCTTGGTGCGCTTGATGTACTCGCCCCATTCGTAGCTGACAATCTTGACCTTGAGACCGATCTTCGCCCAGTCGGCCTGGAGCATCTCGGCCATCAATTTGGCGTTGGGGTTATAAGGACGCTGGACCGGCATCGCCCAGAGGGTGATCTCGGTGCCTTCCTTGACGCCGGCGGCCTTGAGCAATTCCTTGGCTTTTTCCGGGTTGTAGGCGACGTCCTTGATGGTCTCATCGTAGGACCACTGGGTCGGCGGCATGGCGTTGACCGCCAGTTGACCGGCACCCTGGTAGACGGCGTTGAGAATGCCTTGCTTGTTCACCGCCATGTCCAGTGCCTGGCGCACTTCGAGTTGGTCGAACGGCTTGTGACGCACGTTATAGGCGATGTAGCCCAGGTTGAAACCAGGCTTCTCGATCAGCTTGAGCTTCGGGTCGTTCTTCAGCGCAGTCACGTCGGCAGGGCGCGGATGCAGGGTGATCTGGCACTCGTTGGCCTTGAGCTTCTGCACCCGCACCGAGGCGTCGGTGTTGATGGCGAAGATCAGGTTGTCGAGCTTGACCCGGCTCGGGTCCCAGTACTGTTTGTTGCCGGTGTAGCGGATATTCGAATCTTTCTGGTAACTCTTGAACGCGAACGGGCCAGTGCCGATCGGCTTCTGGTTGATGTCGCTCGGCCTGCCGGACGCCAGCAACTGATCGGCGTATTCGGCCGAAAGAATGGCGGCGAAACTCATGGCGATGTTCTGGATGAACGCGGCGTCCACGCTGTTAAGCGTCATGACCACGGTCAGCGGCCCGGTTTTTTCGACCTTGGCGATGTTCTTGTTCAGGCTCATCCCGTTGAAATACGGGAATTCAGTCGGGTAAGCCTTACGGAAGGGTTGCTGCGGATCGAGCATGCGATTGAACGTGAACAGCACGTCATCGGCATTGAAGTCGCGGGTTGGTTTGAAGTACGCAGTGGTGTGAAATTTCACCCCTTCGCGTAGGTGAAAAGTGTACTTGAGGCCGTCCTCGGAAATATCCCAACGGGTTGCCAGCCCCGGGACTACGTTGGTGGCGCCTTTTTCGAATTCTGCCAGTCGGTTGTACAGCGGCTCGGCCGCGTCGTTATCGGTCGCGGTGGTGTACTGCGCGGTATCGAAACCCGCCGGGCTGCCTTCGGAGCAGAACACCAGGCTGTTGCTGGCGGCCTGGCTGATGGAAGTGGCGGCCAGCAGGCCGGTGCCCAGCAATGCGGAAAAAATCAAGGAATGGCGCATGACGCTCGCTCTTTTTAGTGTTTTTGACAATGAGACGTTGCCCGTCCGGGAACGAGGAGGCCCCACTGATCCCAAGCCATGACGTGCAGCAATAACCGAGAGCCCACGGGCTAACTGGTCAGATCCCGACGGTATGAACCTTGGGTCCGGCAGTAAATACGAAGGTTCCGAAAGGCTTGTGGGAAAAGGCAACACGTCCGATACCGCTGCTGTAGTACGCAGCGGATCATGATGTAGGCCAATTCCTACTTTCTCGGTAGATAACGCAACGGCGACTTCAATAATCGCCGTTGCGCACCCTTATTTGCTGACGCTGACGCCGTAGAAGGAGTTCAAGCCGAATGGGCTGATCTTGAAATCCTGCACGTTGGCGCGCATGGGTTGGAACACCGTCGAGTGAGCGATAGGTGTCATGGGAACCTGGTCTTTGAGGAGGTGTTGCGCCTGCTTGTACAGTTCGGTGCGCTTGGCCTGGTCAGGTGTCTTCTTGGCTTCTTTGACCAGCTTGTCAAAGTCCTTGTCGCACCATTTGGAGAAGTTGTTGCCGCTCAGCGAGTCGCAGCCGAACAGCACGTTGAGCCAGTTGTCCGGGTCACCGTTGTCGCCGCTCCAGCCGATGATCATCGCCTGGTTCTCGCCACCCTTGGAGCGCTTGATGTACTCGCCCCATTCGTAGCTGACGATGTTGACGTTCAGACCGATTTTCTTCCAGTCCGACTGCAGCATTTCAGCCATCAGTTTGGCGTTCGGGTTATACGGACGCTGAACCGGCATGGCCCACAGCGTGATCTGGGTCCCTTCCTTGATGCCGGCTTCCTTGAGCAGCTCCTTGGCTTTCTCAGGGTCGTACTTGGCATCCTTGATGGTGGTGTCATAGGACCATTGGGTGGGCGGCATGGCATTGACGGCCAGCTGGCCGGCGCCCTGGTACACCGAATCGATGATCTGTGGCTTGTTCACCGACATGTCCAGCGCCTGACGGACCCGCAGGTCGGCCAACGGGTTGTTGTCGGTGCGGCCCTTGAGCACGGGCATGACGTTATAGGCGATGTAACCCAGGTTGAACCCGGCCTGTTCCGGCAGCTTCAGGGTCTTGTCTTCGCGCAGTGCCTTGAGGTCGGCAGGACGAGGGAACAAGGTGATCTGGCACTCGTTTTTCTTCAGCTTCTGGATACGTACCGACGGGTCGGTGGTGATGGCGAAGATCAGGTTGTCGATCTTGACGTCTTCAGGCTTCCAGTAGTCCTTGTTCCCGGTGTAGCGGATGTTGGAGTCTTTCTGGTAGCTCTTGAACACGAACGGGCCAGTGCCGATCGGCTTCTGGTTGATGTCGCCGGGCTTGCCATCCTTGAGCAGCTGGGCAGCGTACTCGGCGGACTGGATGGAGGCGAAGCTCATGGCCAGGTTCTGGATGAAGGCTGCATCAACGCTGTTGAGCACGAATTTGACCGTGCGATCGTCAACCTTCTCGACCTTGGCGATGTTGGTGTCCATGGCCATGTCGGTGAAGTACGGGAATTCGGTCGGGTACGCTTTGCGGAACGGGTCATCCTTGTTAATCATGCGATTAAAGGTGAACAGCACGTCGTCGGCGTTGAACTCACGAGTCGGTTTGAAATACGGGGTGGTGTGGAACTTGACGCCTTCACGCAGGTGGAAGGTGTAGGTCAGCACGTCCGGGGAAATGTCCCAGCTGGTCGCCAGGCCAGGAATAACGGCGGTGCCGCCGCGCTCGAATTGAGTCAGGCGGTTGAACATGGTTTCTGCAGAGGCGTCGAAGTCGGTTCCGGTGGTGTACTGGCCAGGATCAAAACCGGCCGGGCTCCCTTCGGAGCAGAACACCAGGTTAGTCGCGGCTTGGGCGAAGGGTGCGCTGGCTAACAAGCTCGCGCCGACTAAAAACGGAATGACCGCGTGTTTAAGCATGGTGGCCTCATGATTTGTTGTCATTTTTGGAATTAGAGGACGACCTCGTGAGTCGTGCCTGCGGATACTTATGCAGGGGCCATACCCAATGCAAGTTCCCGAACAGCAACAAGCCTTAAACAGTGGCACGAACGTACCTTAATGTCGCAAATGTATAAATACCTGCGCATTTGAACGTTTGCGCAGGGTTTTTTCGGTGCAATCTGCGCACTGGCAAAGGGCGCGCGAAGTGATCGGCGCACCCTGTTGGGGTGCGGTGTTACTTATTTATACCTTCATATTGTAGGCACTCAGCGGGTTTTGGCCTGGCAAAAAAACGGCGATCACGTGGGTGATCGCCGTTTTTGGTACGGGTCAACGAATCAAGGCATCAACACTTCAATCGACCCGTCCGCCGTCATGCTGACCTGGCTGGTGCCCGCTTCGACTTCCGGGGTCACAGGGGCGGCATCCATGCTGGCGGCTTTCATCATCATCGGCCCACGCATGTACGGCTGTGGGTAACCGTTGCTGTTGAGGTTCAGGTTGACGATCTTGTAGCCCTTGCCGCCCAGCGCGTCGGTGGCAAGTTGGGCGCGGGCCTTGAAGGCGGTGACCGCGTCTTTGAGCAGCGCGTCTTCGCTGGCCTTGCGGGTTGGCGTGGCGATGGCGAAGTCCATGCCGCCCATTTTCAGGTCGGTGAGCAGTTCGCCGGTCAGTTTCGACAGGGCAGCGAAGTCCGAGCTTTCCAGGCGCAGTTCGGCGCGTTCACGCCAGCCGGTGATTTTCTGGCCCTTGGTGTCGTAGATCGGGTAGCTGTTGCGGCTGCCCTGGCGCAGGGTGATGTCCTTGACCTGCTTGGCCTGGGCCAGCGCCTTGTTCATGGTGGTGCTGACGTCGGCGGCAAGTTTGGCCGGGTCGCTGTTCTGTTCTTCGGTGTAGAGCGTCACGATCATCAGGTCGCGGGCCACTTCCTGACTGACTTCGGCGCGCAGGGCGATCTGATTGTAATGCAGCTCGTCGGCGGCCAGGGCCGGGAGGCTGGCGACGGTGCCAACGCTAAGGGCAAGAAGGGCGGCGCTGCGGCGGAAACTGTGCATGAAAACTCCTTGGACGATGCGCAGGGGTTAAGGTCCGAGCCTGCGTGAAACCATCAGACTCTAACTTTAATGATCCGGTTCGCACAGTTACAACTTCTATACAGATGATTGGCCGGTGGCCGCGGTCTCTCTGTAGGCGCTGGCTGTAGGCGCTGGCTTGCCAGCGAAGGACGCATAGGCGCCGCGTTTATCCTGACTGCACGCGTTATCGTTGACGACCTTCGCTGGCAAGCCAGCTCCTACAGGGGTGCGCGTCAGGATTCGGTCTGCCATGTGGCCGTTTGCCGCACTTTCGCCTGCCAGCCCCCGTGCTTGGTTATACTCCCTGCGATCCGCCTGGAGCGCTCATCAGGAGAGCTCATGCTCGCCCCCGTTCAAATCACTTCCGCGACTCGCCAGAATCTCTGGCGGCTGACGTTCATCCGCACTTTGGTGCTGGCCGCCCAGGCCGGTTCCGTGGGCCTGGCTTACTGGCTCGAGCTGCTGCCGCTGCCCTGGTTTCAACTGGCCGCGACCCTCGGCTGCTCGATGCTGTTGTGTGCGTTCACGGCGATTCGCCTGCGTACCTCGTGGCCGGTCACCGAGCTTGAGTACGCCGTGCAACTGGCATGCGACCTGTTTATCCACAGTGCCCTGCTGTATTTCTCCGGCGGCTCGACCAACCCCTTCGTCTCTTATTACCTGGTGCCGCTGACCATTGCCGCGGTGACCTTGCCGTGGCGGTATTCGGTGATTCTGTCCGGTATCGCGTTGACGATGTACACCCTGTTGCTGGCGCGTTTCTACCCGCTGCAAACCTTCCCGATCGCTCGGGAAAATCTGCAGGTGTACGGGATGTGGCTGAGTTTCGCCCTGGCCGCGGCGGTCATTACCTTTTTTGCCGCGCGCATGGCCGAGGAGTTGCGCCGTCAGGAAGAGCTGCGTGCCATTCGTCGCGAAGAGGGCCTGCGCGACCAGCAGCTGCTGGCCGTCGCGACCCAGGCGGCCGGCGCCGCCCATGAATTGGGCACGCCATTGGCGACCATGAGCGTGTTGCTCAAGGAAATGCGCCAGGACCACCACGACCCGATGTTGCAGGACGATCTGAGTGTGCTGCAGGATCAGGTCAAGCTGTGCAAGCAAACCTTGCAGCAGCTGGTTCGGGCAGCGGAGGCCAATCGCCGGTTGGCGGTGGAGATGCAGGACGTCACCGACTGGCTCGACGAAGCCCTGAACCGCTGGCACCTGATGCGTCCGGAAGCCAGTTATCGCTTCCAGCGCCTGGGCCAGGGCACCGTGCCACGCATGGCGCCACCGCCGGACCTGACCCAGGCGCTGCTGAATTTGCTCAATAACGCCGCCGATGCTTGCCCCGAAGGGCTGCAAGTGACGCTGGACTGGAATGCCGAGGATTTGACCATCAGCATCCGCGACCACGGTGCCGGTGTGCCGCTGGCCATTGCCGAGCAGATCGGCAAGCCGTTTTTTACCACCAAGGGCAAAGGTTTCGGCCTGGGCCTGTTTTTGAGCAAGGCCAGCGTGACACGCGCCGGCGGCTCAGTGAAACTCTACAGTCATGAGGAAGGCGGCACGCTCACCGAGCTGCGCCTGCCCCGTGTCGCCCGAGGAGACGAACATGAGTGACGAGATTCAAGTCGAAGGCGAAGGCGAAGAACTGCCGCATTTGCTGCTGGTAGACGACGACGCAACGTTTACCCGCGTCATGGCCCGTGCCATGGCCCGTCGCGGCTTTCGCGTCAGCACTGCCGGTTCTGCCGAAGAAGGCCTGATCATCGCCCAGGCCGATCTGCCGGACTATGCGGCGCTGGACCTGAAAATGGACGGCGATTCCGGCCTGGTGCTGTTGCCCAAGCTGCTGGAGCTGGACCCGGAAATGCGCGTGGTGATCCTCACCGGTTACTCGAGCATCGCCACCGCCGTCGAGGCGATCAAGCGCGGCGCCTGCAATTACCTGTGCAAACCGGCGGACGCCGATGACGTGCTGGCGGCTTTGCTGTCCGAGCACGCCGACCTCGACACCCTGGTGCCGGAAAACCCGATGTCCGTGGACCGCCTGCAATGGGAACACATCCAGCGCGTGCTGACCGAACACGAAGGCAACATCTCCGCCACGGCCCGCGCCCTGGGCATGCACCGCCGCACGCTGCAGCGCAAACTGCAGAAGCGCCCGGTCCGTCGCTGAACCGGTGCTGAACAATTGTTGTCCCATCGCGTTACAACACGAACTGATCATCTATGATCGGTTCGTGTGTGTTCTTTTCTCCAATGAGCCTTTTCCATGAATCAGAACGCTGAATATTCCGCGGTCAATGATGCTGTGCGCGGGCAGTTTTTTCGCAAAGTCTGGGCGATGATCACGCCTTACTGGCGCAGCGAAGAGAAGGGCAAGGCCTGGACGTTGCTGATCGCGGTGATCGCACTGTCGCTGGTCAGCGTGGGCATTTCGGTGTGGTTCAACACCTGGTACAAGGATTTCTACAATGCCCTGCAACAAAAGGATGATGCTGCGTTTTGGCGGTTGATCCTGTATTTCTGCGGGATTGCGGCGGTAGCGATTGTCGGCGCGGTATACCGGCTGTACCTGACCCAGATGCTGACCATCCGTTGGCGGGCATGGCTTACCGAAAAGCATTTCGCCCGCTGGTTAGGCAACAAGAATTACTACCAGCTCGAGCAAGGCGGTTACACCGATAACCCGGATCAGCGGATCTCCGAAGACCTCAACAACTTCACCTCGAACACCCTGGAACTGGGCATTGGACTGCTGCGCAATATTGTCAGCCTGGTGTCGTTCTCGATCATCCTGTGGGGTGTGTCGGGCAGTATTGAAGTCTACGGTTTTACCATTCCCGGATATATGTTTTGGTGTGTGCTGGTCTATGCGGTGATCGGCAGCTGGCTGACGCATTTGATCGGTCGTCGCCTGATCGGCTTGAACAACCAGCAACAACGCTTCGAAGCTGACCTGCGTTTCTCCATGGTGCGGATTCGCGAGAATGCCGAAAGCATCGCGCTCTATAACGGTGAGCCGAATGAAAACCGTCGCTTGAGCAGTCGTTTTGGCCTGGTCTGGCACAACTTCTGGGACATCATGAAGGTGTCCAAGCGCCTGACGTTCTTTACAGCCGGTTACAGCCAGGCCGCCATCATCTTTCCATTCATGGTCGCCGCGCCGCGTTACTTCGCGGGCAAGATCGAACTGGGTGAGCTGATGCAGATCAGCTCGGCGTTCGGCAACGTGCAGGAGAGCTTCAGCTGGTTCATCAGCGCGTACCAGAACCTCGCCTCCTGGCGCGCCACCTGTGATCGTCTGCTGAGTTTCCGCCAGGCGATGACCGATAACGAAGAGCGCGCGCCGATGATCGACGTGCAGAATTCGGGCCCGGAGTTGAAGGTACACAACCTGGGCCTCGACCTGGCGGACGGTCGTCACCTGCTGACCAGCGCCGACATGACCGTGGAGGAGGGCGAGCGCGTCATGCTCAGCGGCCGTTCCGGCAGCGGCAAGTCGACCTTGCTGCGGGCAATGGGGCATTTGTGGCCAGCGGGCCACGGCAGTATTCGTCTGCCGGCGGCGCGGTATCTGTTCCTGCCGCAAAAACCCTATCTGCCGATTGGCACGCTGCGCGAGGCGTTGAGTTATCCACAGGCCGGCGATACCTACCCGCACGAGCGCTACGTTCATGTGCTGGAAACCTGCCGCCTGCCGCATCTGGTGGCGCGACTGGACGAAGCCAATCACTGGCAGCGCATGCTGTCGCCGGGTGAACAGCAACGTCTGGCCTTTGCCCGTGCGCTGCTCTATGCCCCGCAATGGCTGTACATGGACGAAGCGACCTCGGCGATGGATGAAGAGGATGAGGCGTCGCTGTATCAAGCGTTGATCGATGAGATACCGGGCTTGAGCATCGTCAGCGTCGGGCATCGCAGCAGCCTGAAACGCTTCCATCCACGGCACATTCGTATCGAGAATGGGCATCTGGTGGACCAGGCCGTGACGGCCTGAACACCACCATCCCTGTAGGAGCTGGCTTGCCAGCGAAGGCGGTGTGTCAGTCAGCGAAGATGCTGAATGACACACCGCTTTCGCTGGCAAGCCAGCTCCTACAGGGGGGGTGGGTGATCGTACAACCGCGTTGAGCTATGATGCGGATTCAGCCGAATTTTTCGAGAATGACGTTCACCATGGAAAACCCGATCGACACGCCACGCCTCCCTCGCAAGCGCCGCAGCCTCGCACAGGAATTGGTGACGGTGCTGTCCGAGCAGATTCGCGACGGTCACCTCAAGCGCGGTGACAAATTGCCCACCGAGTCGGCGATCATGGAGGCCCATGGCGTCAGCCGTACGGTGGTGCGCGAGGCGATTTCGCGGTTGCAGGCGGCAGGGCAGGTTGAAACCCGTCATGGCATCGGCACCTTCGTGCTCGATACCCCGAGCCCGAGTGGTTTTCGAATCGACCCGGCGACCGTGGTCACCCTGCGTGACGTGCTGGCGATTCTCGAACTGCGCATCAGCCTGGAAGTAGAATCCGCCGGCCTGGCCGCCCAGCGTCGCAGCGCCGAGCAGTTGGCGCTGATGCGAGCGGCGCTGGACGCGTTGAATGAAAGTGTCTCCCACGCCAGTGATGCCGTGGCGTCGGACTTCCAGTTCCACCTGCAAATCGCCCTGGCGACGGGCAACCGTTACTTCACGGACATCATGACCCACCTGGGCACCAGCATCATCCCGCGTACGCGACTGAACTCGGCACGCCTGGCCCATGATGACCAGCAGCACTACATGAATCGCCTGAGCCGTGAGCACGAAGAGATCTACGACGCGATTGCCCGCCAGGATTCCGATGCGGCTCGTGCAGCGATGCGATTGCATCTGACCAACAGCCGTGAGCGGTTGCGTCATGCCCATGAAGAGGCTGAGGCGCAGCGGGGGTAAACATTTGACTCAGTAAATCCATTGCCTGACAGGCCGCCTTCGCGAGCAAGCCCGCTCCCACAGTAAATTGCGAGTGTTCACAAACCCTGTGTTCATATTCGATCCCATGTGGGAGCGGGCTTGCTCGCGAAGGGGGCCGCAGCCCTGCCGCAATTCTCTGGGTCTGTGCCGAAACAAGCTACCCTCGCTAATCTCTCATTCCCTCTTCCGACAACGTATCTCCTAAACGCCCCATCGGGTGCGGTGTTTTTGCACGCTTTTTTTCTGCGGCAAAGGCCCTGAAGCATTAGTCATCAGCCCATCTTGTCGAACAATTTTCACCCTCGGCGATGAAATGCAGTTGACGGTTATTTTTTAAGTTGTACGATGACCTACAACTTCAGCGCAGGCTGAACGCTTTTCTCATACATAACGTCGCTACCCAGGGTGTTCGAATAATGAATCCACAAGAACTGAAGTCCATCCTCTCTTCCGGTCTGCTGTCTTTCCCGGTTACCGATTTCAATGCTCAGGGCGATTTCCATCGCGCGGGCTACATCAAGCGTCTCGAATGGCTGGCCCCATACGGCGCCTCGGCACTGTTCGCCGCAGGCGGCACCGGTGAGTTCTTCTCTCTGGCGGCCAGCGAATACTCGGAAATCATCAAGACCGCCGTCGACACCTGCGAAACCAGCGTGCCGATTCTGGCCGGTGTCGGCGGTTCGACCCGTCAAGCCATCGAATACGCTCAAGAAGCCGAGCGTCTGGGCGCCAAGGGCCTGTTGCTGTTGCCGCATTACCTGACCGAAGCCAGCCAGGACGGCGTGGCTGCCCACGTTGAAGCCGTGTGCAAATCGGTGAAAATCGGCGTGGTGGTTTACAACCGTAACGTCTGCCGCCTGACCGCGCCGCTGCTGGAACGCCTGGCCGAGCGCTGCCCGAACCTGATCGGCTACAAGGATGGCCTGGGCGATATCGAGTTGATGGTGTCGATCCGTCGCCGCCTCGGCGATCGCTTCAGCTACCTGGGCGGGCTGCCGACCGCGGAAGTCTACGCCGCAGCCTACAAGGCGCTGGGCGTACCGGTTTACTCGTCCGCGGTGTTCAACTTCATCCCGAAAACCGCGATGGATTTCTACCACGCCGTTGCCCGGGAAGATCACGCCACTGTCGGCAAGATCATCGACGACTTCTTCCTGCCGTACCTGGATATCCGTAACCGCAAGGCCGGTTACGCGGTGAGCATCGTTAAGGCCGGGGCAAAAATTGTCGGCTATGACGCAGGTCCTGTGCGTGCGCCGCTGACCGATCTGCTGCCGGAAGAGTACGAAGCTCTGGCCGCGCTGATCGACAAGCAGGGCGCCCAGTAAAAAAAACCGATTGAGGAAGGCCGCTGAGCAATCAGCGGCCTTTTGCGTCAGGACTCTTATGTTCAGGAGAAAGATTGTGGCTGATACAAAGCGTTTCGATAACTACATCAACGGCCAATGGGTCACCGGTGCCGACTACAGCGCCAACATCAACCCATCGGAGTTGACCGATACCATCGGTGAATACGCCAAGGCCGATCTGGCTCAGGTCCACGCTGCCATCGACGCCGCTCGCGCCGCGTTCCCGGCCTGGTCCACTTCGGGCATTCAGGCTCGCCACGATTCACTGGATAAAGTCGGCACTGAAATCCTCGCCCGCCGCGAAGAGCTTGGCACTCTGCTGGCTCGGGAAGAGGGCAAGACCCTGCCCGAAGCCATCGGCGAAGTGACCCGCGCCGGCAACATCTTCAAGTTCTTCGCCGGTGAGTGCCTGCGCCTGTCCGGCGACTACCTGCCATCGGTACGTCCGGGCGTCAATGTGGAAGTCACTCGCGAAGCGCTGGGCGTGGTCGGTCTGATCACCCCGTGGAACTTCCCGATCGCGATCCCGGCGTGGAAAATCGCTCCGGCCCTGGCCTACGGCAACTGCGTGGTGCTGAAACCGGCGGACCTGGTACCGGGTTGCGCCTGGGCGCTGGCGGAAATCATCTCCCGCGCCGGCTTCCCGGCCGGCGTGTTCAACCTGGTGATGGGCAGCGGTCGAGTGGTGGGCGATGCGCTGGTGCAGAGCCCTAAAGTCGACGGCATCAGCTTCACCGGCTCGGTGGGTGTCGGTCGTCAGATCGCCGTCAACTGCGTGTCGCGCCAGGCCAAGGTGCAGTTGGAAATGGGCGGCAAGAACCCGCAGATCATTCTCGACGACGCCGACCTCAAGCAAGCGGTCGAGCTGTCGGTGCAGAGTGCCTTCTACTCCACCGGCCAGCGTTGCACCGCTTCGAGCCGTTTCATCGTCACTGCCGGGATTCACGATCAGTTCGTCGACGCCATGGCCGAGCGCATGAAGTCGATCAAGGTCGGCCACGCGCTGAAAACCGGCACCGATATCGGTCCGGTCGTCTCGCAAGCCCAGCTTGAACAGGACATGAAGTACATCGACATCGGCCAGTCCGAAGGTGCGCGCCTGGTCAGCGGCGGTGGTCTGGTGACCTGCGACACCGAAGGCTACTACCTTGCGCCAACGCTGTTTGCCGACAGCGAAGCCGCCATGCGCATCAGCCGCGAAGAGATCTTCGGCCCGGTGGCCAACATCGTGCGCGTGGCCGATTACGACGCTGCGCTGGAAATGGCCAACGACACCGAGTTCGGTCTGTCGGCGGGCATCGCCACCACGTCGCTGAAGTACGCCAACCACTTCAAGCGCCACTCCCAGGCCGGGATGGTGATGGTCAACCTGCCGACGGCGGGCGTGGACTACCACGTTCCATTCGGCGGGCGTAAAGGTTCATCCTATGGATCTCGCGAGCAAGGTCGCTATGCGCAAGAGTTCTACACGGTCGTGAAGACCAGCTACATCGGTTCCTGACAGGAAACGCCGCGGTATCGGCATCGATACCGCGACCCCCTGTAGGAGCTGGCTTGCCAGCGAAGGCGGCGTATCAGTCGACACACTGTTGAATGACACACCGCTTTCGCTGGCAAGCCAGCTCCTACAGAGGAGGCACACCCGTTTCACCCCGCATAAAAATAATCAGTGGGAGTACATCTACATGCAAGCGACCAAGCCAACCCACGTCCGCTATTTGATTTTGCTCATGCTGTTCCTGGTGACCACCATCAACTACGCCGACCGGGCCACTATCGCCATCGCGGGCTCCAGCCTGCAAAAAGACCTAGGCATCGACGCGGTCACCCTCGGCTATATCTTCTCCGCATTCGGTTGGGCCTACGTGGCCGGGCAAATTCCCGGTGGCTGGCTGCTGGACCGTTTCGGTTCGAAAAAAATCTACGCGCTGAGCATTTTCACCTGGTCGCTGTTCACCGTGCTCCAGGGCTATGTCGGCGAGTTCGGCATGTCTACGGCGGTGGTTGCGCTGTTCATGCTGCGCTTTTTGGTAGGCCTGGCCGAAGCGCCATCCTTCCCCGGTAACGCACGCATCGTCGCGGCCTGGTTCCCGACGGCAGAGCGCGGTACGGCCTCGGCGATCTTCAACTCGGCGCAGTACTTTGCCACCGTGTTGTTCGCACCGTTGATGGGCTGGATCGTCTACAGCTACGGCTGGCAGCACGTGTTCATCGTCATGGGCGTGATCGGTATCATCTTCTCCGGGATCTGGCTGAAGGTGATCTACAGCCCGCGCCAACACCCGAGGATCAATGAAGCCGAGTTCAAGCACATCGCCGACAACGGCGGCATGGTCGACATGGACCAGGACAAAGGCAAAGGCAAAAAGGTCGACGGTCCGAAGTGGGACTACATCCGCCAGCTGCTGACCAACCGCATGATGCTCGGCGTGTACCTGGGCCAATATTGCATCAACGGCATCACTTACTTCTTCCTGACCTGGTTCCCGGTGTACCTGGTACAGGAGCGCGGCATGACCATCCTCAAGGCCGGTTTCATTGCCTCGCTGCCGGCAATCTGCGGCTTTATCGGTGGTGTGCTCGGCGGGGTGATTTCCGACTACCTGCTGCGCAAGGGCCACTCGCTGACCTTTGCCCGCAAGGCGCCGATCATCGCCGGCTTGCTGGTGTCCAGCAGTATCGTGGCCTGCAACTACGTGGACGTGGAATGGATGGTCGTCGGCTTCATGGCCCTGGCGTTCTTCGGCAAAGGCGTGGGTGCGTTGGGCTGGGCGGTGGTGTCCGACACCTCGCCGAAGCAGATCGCCGGTCTGAGCGGTGGCCTGTTCAATACCTTCGGTAACATCGCGTCAATCACCACCCCGATCGTGATCGGTTACATCATCAGCTCCACCGGTTCGTTCAAATGGGCGCTGGTGTTCGTCGGTTGCAACGCACTGGTCGCAGTGTTCAGCTATCTGGTGATCGTGGGCCCGATCAAGCGTGTGGTGCTCAAGGAGCCGCCAGTCAGCGGTCCTGAAACCCATAACAAATTGTCTCAAGCGCATTCCTGAGGAGCGGCGTCATGCAGTTGATTGAACATTCCGATTCGCCGCGCTACATCCGCCTGCACGAGCGGGACAACGTGGTCATCGTGGTCAACGATCAGGGGGTGCCGGCCGGCACCGAGTTTGCGGACGGCCTGGTCACCCTGGACTTCGTGCCGCAGAGCCACAAGGTCACCCTGGAAGATATTCCCGAGGGCGGCCAGGTGATTCGCTATGGCCAGACCATTGGCTACGCGTTACACCCGATTCCACGCGGCAGCTGGGTCAAGGAAGATCAACTGCGCATGCCGACCGCGCCACCGCTGGACAGCTTGCCGCTGTCCACCGAGGTGCCGGCGGCACAGGCGCCGCTGGAAGGCTTTACGTTCGAGGGGTACCGCAACGCCGACGGCACCGTCGGCACGCGCAACATTCTTGGGATTACCACGACCGTGCAGTGCGTCACGGGTGTGCTGGACCATGCGGTCAAGCGCATCAAGGACGAGTTGCTGCCCAAGTACCCGAACGTCGATGACGTGGTGGCGCTGACCCACAGCTACGGCTGCGGTGTGGCGATTACCGCGACTGACGCGTACATCCCGATCCGCACCGTGCGCAACCTGGCGCGCAACCCGAACCTGGGTGGCGAAGCCTTGGTCATTAGCCTGGGGTGCGAGAAGTTGCAGGCCGGGCAGGTGATGCACGAGAACGACAGCTCGGTGGATTTGAGCGAACCCTGGCTGTACCGCTTGCAGGATTCCAGTCATGGCTTCAGCGAGATGATCGAGCAGATCATGGCGCTGGCCGAGACCCGTTTGAAGAAGCTCGATCAGCGTCGCCGGGAAACCGTGCCGGCGTCAGAATTGATCCTCGGCATGCAGTGCGGTGGCAGCGATGCGTTCTCCGGCATCACCGCCAACCCGGCGCTGGGCTACGCCTCGGACTTGTTGCTGCGGGCTGGCGCGACGGTGATGTTCTCCGAAGTCACTGAAGTGCGCGACGCCATTTACCTGCTGACGTCCCGCGCCGAAACCGAAGAAGTCGCCCAGGAACTGGTGCGGGAAATGGACTGGTACGACCGTTATCTGGCCAAGGGCGAGGCGGATCGCAGCGCCAACACCACGCCGGGCAACAAGAAGGGCGGGCTGTCGAACATCGTCGAGAAGTCACTGGGCTCGATCGTCAAGTCCGGCAGCAGTGCAATCAATGGGGTGCTTGGCCCTGGCGAGCGCTTCAAGCGCAAAGGGCTGATTTTCTGTGCGACGCCGGCCAGTGATTTTGTCTGCGGAACCTTGCAACTGGCGGCGGGGATGAACCTGCATGTGTTCACCACCGGTCGCGGCACACCCTATGGTTTGGCGATGGCACCGGTGGTGAAGGTCTCGACCCGGACCGAACTGGCGCAGCGCTGGCCGGACCTGATCGACATCGATGCCGGACGGATCGCGACCGGGCGGGCTTCGATCGAGGACCTTGGGTGGGAGTTGTTCCACTACTACCTGGATGTGGCCAGCGGCAAGAAGCAAACGTGGGCGGAGCGGCACAAGCTGCATAACGACATTACCTTGTTCAACCCGGCGCCGATCACGTAAGACCGAGTCGACTGCTTCGCTGGCAAGCCAGCTCCTACAGGATTTGTGTCGAGCACAAAATATGCATACGACGCGGACCTGTAGGAGCTGGCTTGCCCGCGAAGGCGTTCTACCAGACGCCAACGTCCCAGGTGGCTTATCATTCGCCCCCTGACGACGCCCACCCAAGGTGACCCCCGGCATGCTGGCTATCTTCCTCGAAACCCTGAACATCACCGCGCCGGTGTTTGCCATGCTGTTTCTGGGGGTGCTGCTCAAGCGCATCGACTGGATCAACGACAACTTCATTCACACCGCGTCAGCCCTGGTGTTCAACGTCACCATGCCGGCATTGCTGTTCCTGGGCATCCTGCATGCCGACCTGCACGCCGCGTTGCAACCGGCACTGCTGATCTACTTCTCTATCGCCACCCTGGTCTGTTTTGCCATTGCCTGGGGCTGGGCGATCTGGAAGTGCCCACGGGAAGACCGGGGCATCTACACCCAGGGTGCGTTTCGCGGCAACAATGGGGTGATCGGCCTGGCGCTGGCAGCGAGCATGTACGGTGACTATGGGATTTCCCTTGGGGCGATTCTCGCGGCACTGGTGATCCTGCTCTACAACACGCTTTCGACCATCGTGCTGGCGGTGTACAGCCCGGTGATCAAGTCCGACCCGTGGAGCATCTTTAAAAGCGTGATGATCAACCCGCTGATCATCAGTGTGTTTACGGCGGCGCCGTTTGCCTACTTCAAGATCGGTTTGCCGGGTTGGCTGGAGACCTCGGGGCAGTACCTGGCGCAAACCACCTTGCCCTTGGCGTTGATCTGCATCGGCGGCACCCTGTCGCTGGCGGCACTGCGCAAAAGCGGCTCGATGGCGCTGAGTTCAAGCCTGGTGAAGATGATCAGCCTGCCGATCCTGGCAACGCTGGGGGCCTGGCTCTGGGGGTTTCGCGGGGCGGAACTGGGCATTCTGTTCCTGTACTTCGGCAGTCCGACCGCCGCGGCCAGCTTTGTCATGGCCCGCCAGGCCAATGGCAATCACGAACTGGCGGCGGCGATCATCGTGATCACCACCTTGATGGCGGCGGTCACCACCAACGTCGGGATTTTTTTGTTGCAGTGGGGCGGGTGGATCTAGCTTCCGGATTTGTTGTGTTTTATCGGGCCTCGCGAAGACGGCCGAACGATCACCACCAATACCGACGATTACTCCGGCTTCTTGTAGCTATCGATCACTTCCTGCGCCGCCCGAAACGCGTCGATGGCCGCCGGCACTCCGGCATACACCGCGCAATGCAGCAGCGCCTCGCGAATTTCCTCCACGGTGCAACCGTTGTTCAGCGCACCGCGCACATGGCCTTTCAGTTCCTGCGGACACTTCAACGCCGTCAGCGCGGCGAGGGTGATCAGGCTGCGGGTTTTCAGTGGCAGGCCTTCGCGGTTCCAGACGCCGCCCCAGGCATGCTCGTTGACGAAGTCCTGCAGGGGCTGGGTGAACTCGGTGGCATTGCCCAGCGCGCGATCGACGAAAGCGTCGCCCATCACTTGGCGGCGGACTTCAACGCCAGGCTTTTTATTATCGGTCACGGCAATTCCCTCTTGTGGTGTTGGCGACGCCAGGCGCGCAGCGACGTGAACAGCAAATACGCCACCAGTGCCGGCAGGACGAAAAACAGCATCAGGTGTTCAAGCTTGCCGGCCAACGGCATACCCGTGGTGAACGACACCACATGCAGGCCGTACGCCAGGTACAGGCCCAGAAACAGCAGGCCTTCGGCCCGGGTCATCCGGTAGCCGGAATAGAACACCGGCAGGCACAGCGCTGCGACGCCGAGCATGACCGGCAAATCGAAATCCAGGGCATTGGGCGACACCGACAGCGGCGACGGCGCAATCAGCGCGGTAAAGCCCAGCACGCCCAGAAGATTGAACAGGTTGCTGCCGACCACGTTGCCCACGGCGATCTCACGTTCTCCGCGCAACGCCGCGATCAACGAGGTGGCCAGTTCCGGCAGGGAGGTGCTGACGGCAACGATGGTCAGGCCGATGATCCGCTCGGAAAGCCCAAGATCGGTGGCGACCGACACCGCGGCGCCCAACAGCAGATGCCCGGCGTACACCAGCATTGCCAGCCCGACGACGATCATCAGCAGGCTGCTGAACCACGGCGCTTGCGCCACATCCTGGGTAGTCGATTGCGGACGGGCCGAGTGCCGCGACTGGCGCAGCAGCAAGCCCAGATACAGCACCAGCGCTGCCAGCAGCAGCACGCCGTCGACCCGGGTCAGCTCTTCATTCCACGCCAGTATGAACACCAGCAGGCTGGCGCCGATCATCAGCGCAATATCCAGGTGCACCAGTTGCCGTGACACCCGCAGCGGGATAATCAGCGCCGAGAGCCCGAGGGTGACGAGGATGTTGAAAATGCTGCTGCCGATCACGCTGCCGACGGCGATGTCGGCGTTGTGCGCCAGGGTCGCTTGCAGGCTGACCGCCATCTGCGGCGCGCTGCTGCCGAGGGCGACGATGGTCAGGCCGATGATCAGCGGGCGAACATGCAGCCGCGCGGCCAGGCGCACGGCGGCGCGCACCATCAGTTCGGCGCCGGCGATCAGTAACAACAGGCCGCTGAGCAGTTCAATCACGCTGAGCAGGGGTAAATCGGCAAGTCCGAAGATGGTCGAGGCTCCGTCGGTCAGTCGAGGGCTTGCACACGAACCCGTGCGGTACCGCTTCTGAGCATGCCCAGGCGTTCGGCAGCCTCGTGTGAAACATCGATCAGACGCCCACGGGTATGTGGCCCGCGATCGTTGATGCGCACTACACAGGATTTGTCGTTGTTCAGGTTGGTGACTTTCACCCGTGTGCCAAAGGGTAGCTGACGGTGAGCGGCGGTCAGGGCATTTTTGTTGAAGCGCTCGCCACTGGCGGTGCGTTTGCCTTGGTGTCTGGCGCCGTAATAGGAGGCGGTGCCGGTCTTGTCGTAGCCGTGTGGATCGATGATGTCGTTGCTGGAACAACCGGCCAGCAGGGAGAGCAGGGCGCAGGCACTGAGTAGACGTTTCATTCAAAGGTTTCCCGAAGCAACTGTAGGAGCGAGCTTGCTCGCGAAGGTGTGTCAGCTACTAAGATGTCGACTGATACTCCATCGCGAGCAAGCTTGCTCCTACAGGGGGGGTGAGCCAGGCTTGAGTGCTGGCTCCATTGCAATCAGCCTTCGAGCTTGCTTTTCAGCAGTTCATTGACCTGTTGCGGGTTGGCCTTGCCTTTGGACGCTTTCATGGCCTGGCCGACGAAGAAGCCGAACATCTTGCCGCGTTTGGCTTCGTCTGCCGCGCGGTATTGCTCGACCTGTTCGGCATTGGCCGCGAGCATCTCGTCCAGCACTGCCGAGATGGCGCCGCTGTCGGTCACTTGCTTGAGGCCGCGCTTGTCGATGATCTCGTCCGCGCTGCCTTCGCCGTTGGCCATGGCTTCGAACACCACCTTGGCGATCTTGCCGGAGATGGTGTTGTCCTTGATGCGCAGCAGCATGCCGCCCAGTTGCTCGGCCGAGACCGGCGACTGGTCGATGTCCAGGCCCTGTTTGTTCAACAGGCTGCCCAACTCGACCATCACCCAGTTGGCCGCCAGCTTGGCGTCGCCGCTGATGCCCACGACTTTTTCGAAGTAATCGGCTTGCTCGCGGCTGGTGGCCAGGACGCTGGCGTCGTAGACCGACAGGCCGAACTGCGCCTGGAAACGCTCGCGTTTCTGCGGTGGCAATTCCGGCAGGGTGGCGCGCACCTCGTCGAGGAACGAGTTCTCGATGACCACCGGCAGCAGGTCCGGATCGGGGAAGTAACGGTAGTCGTTGGCTTCCTCTTTGCTGCGCATCGGCCGGGTTTCGTCCTTGTTTGGATCGTACAGGCGGGTCTGCTGGATCACCCTGCCGCCGTCTTCGATCAGTTCGATCTGGCGTTGCACTTCGGTGTTGATCGCCTTCTCGATGAAGCGGAACGAGTTGACGTTCTTGATCTCGCAGCGCGTGCCGAACTCAACCTGGCCTTTCGGGCGGATCGACACGTTGCAGTCGCAGCGCAGCGAACCTTCGGCCATGTTGCCGTCGCAAATGCCCAGGTAACGCACCAGCGCGTGGACAGCCTTGACGTAAGCCACGGCTTCCTTGGCGCTGCGCATGTCCGGTTCGGAGACGATTTCCAGCAGCGGCGTGCCGGCACGGTTCAGGTCGATGCCGGTGGCGCCGGTGAACTCTTCGTGCAGGCTCTTGCCGGCGTCTTCTTCAAGGTGCGCGCGAGTGATGCCGACGCGCTTGACCGTGCCGTCTTCAAGGGCGATGTCCAGGTGGCCCTTGCCAACGATCGGCAACTCCATCTGGCTGATCTGGTAGCCCTTGGGCAGGTCCGGGTAGAAGTAGTTCTTGCGGGCGAACACGTTGTGCTGGCCGATCTCGGCGTCGATCGCCAGGCCGAACATCACCGCCATGCGCACCGCTTCCTGGTTCAGCACCGGCAGTACGCCGGGCATGCCCAGGTCGACCAGGCTGGCCTGGGTGTTCGGCTCGGAGCCGAAGGTGGTGGAACTACCGGAAAAGATTTTCGACCGGGTGGTGAGCTGGGTATGAATCTCCAGCCCGATCACGACTTCCCATTGCATGTGTTTCTCCTCAGAAGCCGGTTGGGGTGCGGGTGTGCCAGTCAGTGTTCAACTGATACTGATGGGCAACGTTCAACAGGCGACCTTCCTGGAAATACGGGGCGAGCAATTGCACGCCGACCGGCAGCCCGTCGACGAAACCTGCAGGCATGGACAAGCCCGGCAGGCCGGCGAGGTTGGCGGTGATGGTGTAGACGTCTTCCAGGTACGCAGCGACCGGGTCGCTGTTCTTGGCGCCGAGCTTCCAGGCCGGGTTCGGCGTGGTCGGGCCGAGGATGATGTCGACCTCGTTGAAGGCGGCCATGAAATCGTTCTTGATCAGGCGACGAATCTTCTGCGCCTTCAGGTAGTAAGCGTCGTAGTAACCGGCCGACAACGCGTAGGCACCGACCATGATCCGGCGCTGCACTTCCGGGCCGAACCCTTCACCGCGGGAACGCTTGTACAGGTCGATCAGGTTTTTCGGATCTTCACAGCGGTAGCCGAAACGCACGCCGTCGAAACGCGACAGGTTGGAGGAGGCTTCCGCCGGAGCGATCACGTAGTACGCAGGGATCGCGTGCTGCATGTTCGGCAGGCTGATTTCCTTGACCACGGCGCCGAGCTTTTCCAGCTCCTTGACGCTGTTGTGGATCAGCTCGGCAATGCGCGGGTCGAGGCCGGCACCGAAGTATTCCTTCGGCACGCCGATGCGCAGGCCTTGCAGCGAACCGTTGAGGCTGGCGCTGTAATCCGGCACGGGCTCGTCGATGCTGGTGGAGTCCTGCGGGTCGAAACCGGCCATGCCTTGCAGCAGGATCGCGCAGTCTTCGGCCGTGCGAGCCAACGGGCCGCCCTGATCGAGGCTGGAGGCGTAGGCGATCATGCCCCAGCGCGAAACGCGACCGTACGTCGGTTTCAGGCCGGTGAGGTTGGTCAGCGCGGCGGGCTGACGAATCGAACCGCCGGTGTCGGTGCCTGTCGCCGCCGGCAGCAGACGAGCGGCAACCGCCGCCGCCGAACCGCCGGACGAACCGCCCGGCACGTGCTCCAGGTTCCACGGGTTTTTCACCGGGCCGTAGTAGCTCGACTCGTTGGCCGAACCCATGGCGAATTCGTCCATGTTGGTCTTGCCCAGGGTCACGGCTCCGGCAGCGGCCAGTTTGGCCACCACGGTGGCGTCGTACGGCGCCTTGAAGTTGTCGAGCATCTTCGAGCCGCAGCTGGTGCGGATGCCCTGGGTGCAGAACAGGTCTTTATGGGCGATCGGCGCGCCGAGCAGGGCACCGTTCTCGCCATTGGCCCGGCGGGCGTCAGCGGCTTTGGCTTGCTGGAGCGCGAGGTCTTCGGTGAGGCTGATGAAGCTGTTGAGCTGCGGATCGAGCTGGGTAATGCGCGCCAGCAGGACCTTGGTCAGCTCTTCGGAAGAAAACTTTTTGTCGGCGAGACCGCGGGCGATCTCGGCCAGAGTCAATTGATGCATTGCAGGCTCTTTCCCTTTAGTCGATGACTTTCGGAACCAGGTACAGGCCGTTTTCGACCGCTGGTGCGATGGACTGGTAGGCCTCGCGATGATCGGTCTCGGTCACGACGTCTGCGCGCAGGCGCTGGCTGGCTTCCAGTGGGTGGGCGAGCGGCTCGATACCGTCGGTATTGACCGCCTGCATTTCGTCGACCAGCCCGAGAATGCTGTTCAGGGCCGAAGTGATGTGTGGAAGATCGGCATCATTGAGGCCGAGGCAGGCCAGATGAGCGATTTTTTCCACGTCGGAGCGTTCAAGCGCCATGGGAATCTCCAGTGGAAAACAGAACGGACGGCGTCCGTGTGTTAGATTGGTCGGAACACTACCGCATTTCTACGGTCATAAGGCCGCGATTGTGGGGTTTGGTGCACGGAAAAGCGGCCAATTTAACATATTGGCGCCTTGCCCAAAATCCCTGTCGTTGTTAGAGTTTGCCGCACTTTTTTACCCACGCGTTGCCTAGGGTCCTTTCCCCATGTTCAAGAAACTGCGTGGCATGTTTTCCAGCGATCTTTCCATTGACCTGGGCACTGCCAACACCCTTATTTACGTGCGCGAGCGCGGAATCGTTCTGAATGAGCCATCGGTTGTGGCCATTCGGACACACGGTAACCAGAAAAGTGTCGTTGCCGTCGGCACCGAGGCCAAGCGCATGCTCGGCCGTACGCCAGGTAACATTGCTGCCATTCGTCCGATGAAAGACGGCGTTATCGCCGACTTCAGCGTCTGTGAAAAGATGCTGCAATATTTTATCAACAAAGTTCACGAAAACAGTTTTTTGCAACCCAGCCCTCGCGTGTTGATTTGCGTCCCGTGCAAATCCACCCAGGTTGAGCGTCGTGCCATCCGTGAATCGGCCCTCGGTGCCGGTGCCCGTGAAGTCTTCCTGATCGAAGAGCCGATGGCGGCCGCGATCGGTGCCGGTTTGCCGGTTGAAGAAGCTCGCGGCTCGATGGTTGTCGATATCGGTGGCGGTACCACTGAAATCGCGCTGATCTCCCTGAACGGTGTGGTGTACGCCGAATCCGTACGGGTTGGCGGCGACCGCTTCGACGAAGCGATCATCACTTACGTGCGTCGCAACTACGGCAGCCTGATCGGCGAGTCCACCGCCGAGCGCATCAAGCAGGAAATCGGTACCGCCTACCCGGGTGGCGAAGTTCGTGAAGTCGACGTTCGCGGCCGTAACCTGGCCGAAGGCGTTCCACGCGCCTTCACCCTGAACTCCAATGAAGTGCTGGAAGCTCTGCAAGAGTCCCTGGCCACCATCGTTCAGGCCGTGAAAAGTGCGCTGGAGCAATCGCCGCCGGAACTGGCGTCCGATATCGCCGAGCGTGGCCTGGTGCTGACCGGTGGTGGCGCCTTGCTGCGCGACCTCGACAAGTTGCTGGCCCAGGAAACCGGCCTGCCGGTGATCGTTGCCGAAGACCCGCTGACCTGCGTCGCTCGCGGCGGTGGCCGTGCCTTGGAAATGATGGATAAACACACCATGGACCTGCTTTCCAGCGAGTGATATCGCCGGTTGCATCTATGCTGTTGGCGCGCAGGCAGCACTTTGCAGTGCTGCCTGTTGCGTTTATCTTCTGTCAGTCTGCATCCAGGCCGGTCTGCCTATGAATAACGAGAACATTTGCCTGGGAGGAGCGGCTTATTAAACCGCTTTTCACCAAAGGGCCTTCACTGGGCGTGCGCTTGTTGGTGCTGGTCGTGCTATCGGTCGCGCTGATGGTGGTCGATGCGCGCTTCACACTGTTCAAGCCGGTGCGTAGCCAAATGTCGCTGGTGCTGATGCAGTCTTACTGGATCACCGACCTGCCGCAGCGGCTATGGCAAGGTGTGGCCAGCCAGTTTGGCAGCCGTACCGAACTCGTCGCGGAAAACGAAAAACTCAAGACCGAAAACCTGCTGTTGCAGGGCCGCATGCAAAAGCTTGCCGCCTTGACCGAGCAGAACGTGCGGCTGCGCGAGTTGCTCAACTCCTCGGCGCTGGTCAACGAGAAGGTCGAAGTCGCCGAGCTGATCGGCATGGACCCCAACCCCTTCACCCATCGCATCATCATCAACAAGGGTGAGCGCGACGGTGTCGTGCTCGGTCAGCCGGTGCTCGACGCCCGCGGCCTGATGGGCCAGGTGGTCGAATTGATGCCGTACACCTCCCGCGTGCTGCTGCTGACCGACACCACGCACAGCATCCCGGTGCAAGTGAACCGCAACGGCCTGCGGGCGATCGCCAGCGGCACCGGCAACCCGGAACGCCTGGAACTGCGTCACGTGGCAGACACGGCCGACATCAAGGAAGGCGATCTGCTGGTCAGCTCCGGTCTCGGTCAGCGTTTCCCGGCGGGTTACCCGGTGGCCACGGTCAGGGAAGTGATCCACGACTCAGGGCAGCCGTTCGCCATTGTTCGCGCCGTACCGACCGCCGCCTTGAACCGCAGCCGTTATCTGTTGCTGGTGTTCAGTGACAGCCGCACCGCCGAAGAACGCGCCAACGATGCCGCCCAGGCCCAGGAAGCGCTGGATCAGCACGGCGGTGGACCGATCATTCCCGCGACCGTGCCCAGGCCTGGCTGCCGTCATTCCGGGCTGCCGTTGTCGCTCCGGCCGCTCCGGTTGCTCCGGTGATTGTGCCTGCCGCCGCGGCCAAGCCGGTCGCCACCAAACCTGCCGCCACCAAGCCGCCCGCCGCCAAACCACCGACAGCTCAACCCGCTGCCGTGAGGCCTGCCGCCAAACCGCCTGTCTCCGCGCCGGCTACCCCTGGGGGAAGAGAATAATGGTCGGTATTACCGCCTCCCGAAACGGCTGGATAGTCTGGCTGACGTTTGCCATCGGCCTGCTGCTCAGCGTCTCGCCGTTACCGCAATTCATGGAAATCCTGCGCCCCCTGTGGCTCGCCTTGCTGCTGGCATTCTGGGCGTTGGCCTTGCCGCAGAAAGTCGGCATGGTGACCGCGTGGTGCCTGGGCCTGGCCGAAGACGTGCTGTATGGCACGCTGCTGGGCCAGAATGCGTTGATCCTGACGCTCATCACCTACCTGGTGCTGGCGCTGCAACAGCGCCTGCGGATGTTCCCGATGTGGCAGCAGAGCCTGGTGATCCTGGTGATCTTCGGCCTCGCGCAGCTGGTTCAGCTATGGCTCAGCGCCCTGACCGGCAATCGTCAGCCAACGCTGGCGCTGGTCTTGCCGGCACTGGTCAGTGCGTTGCTCTGGCCTTGGGTCAGCTACGGTTTGCGTGGATTGCGTCGACGTTACAGAATCAATTGATTCGGTCAGGCATTGGCCCGTACCGGTGCCCTGCCAAGGAACAGTATGTGTGCGGCAGGGCGCTAAACAGGGAGATGTCTTGATGAAACAGCTGTACCTCGCCTCTGGCTCGCCGCGTCGGCGTGAACTGCTCACGCAGATCGGCGTACCGTTCTCCGTCATCAGTGCGGACATCGATGAAACCCCTTTGGATCTTGAATCGCCGTCGGCCTATGTCGAACGCCTCGCGCGTGGCAAGGCTGAAGCCGGGCGCCGGTTGGTCGTGTCCGATGCAGATTGCTGTGTGCTCGGTGCCGATACCGCCGTGGTGCTGGACGGGAAAATTCTCGGCAAGCCGGTTGATGAAGTTGAAGCTTGCGCCATGCTTATGATGTTGTCCGGACGTGAGCATGAAGTGCTGACGGCGATCGCGGTGCTCGAGGGTGAACATTGCGAATCCCGGGTGGTGCGCAGTCTGGTGCGTTTTCGCCCCATCGACCGCGAGGAAGCGCTGGCCTACTGGGCCAGCGGCGAACCGCGGGACAAGGCGGGCGGCTATGGCATTCAAGGGTTGGGCGCGGTATTTGTCGCCCAGTTGAATGGAAGCTATTCGGCGGTCGTCGGACTGCCGCTGTGCGAAACCTCGGAGCTGCTCGGCCATTTCGGCATACCCTGTTGGCAAACCCTTAACGCGCGCTGAGCGTCGTACTGACAAGATGCGGCCATTATCGTGAATATGCCTGAACGAGACCCTGCCATGAGTGAAGAGATCCTGATCAACATCACGCCGATGGAATCGCGCGTGGCGGTGGTTGAAAACGGTGTCCTGCAAGAGGTTCACGTCGAACGCACGCAAAAGCGCGGCATCGTCGGCAACATTTACAAAGGTAAGGTCGTGCGGGTATTGCCCGGCATGCAGGCGGCTTTCGTCGACATCGGCCTGGACCGCGCCGCGTTCATTCACGCTTCGGAAATTTCCCTGCGTGAAGGCCCGACGGTCGAGAGCATCAGTGCGCTGGTCCATGAAGGCCAGAGCCTGGTGGTGCAAGTCACCAAGGACCCGATTGGTTCCAAAGGCGCACGCCTGACCACTCAGCTGTCGATTCCATCGCGCTACCTGGTGTACATGCCGCGCACTGCCCACGTCGGCATTTCGCTGAAGATCGAAGACGAAGCCGAGCGCGATCGCCTCAAGCAAGTGGTCACCGATTGTGTCGCCGCGGAGGGCATCAAGGAAGCCGGCGGTTTCATCCTGCGTACCGCTGCCGAAGGTGCCGGCGCCGATGAAATCCTCATGGACATCCGCTACCTGCGCCGGCTCTGGGACCAGATCAACGACCAGATCAAGACCATCAGTGCGCCAAGTGTGATTTACGAAGACCTCGGCCTGGCGCTGCGCACCCTGCGTGACCTGGTCAGCCCGAAGATCGAGAAGATCCGCATCGATTCCCGCGAGACCTTTCAGAAAACCACGCAATTCGTTGCTGAACTGATGCCGGAAATCGCCGATCGCCTGGAGCATTACCCTGGCGAGCGACCGATCTTCGACCTGTACGGCGTCGAAGACGAAATCCAGAAAGCCCTCGAGCGTAAAGTGCCGCTGAAGTCCGGCGGCTATCTGGTGGTGGATCCGGCGGAAGCCATGAGCACCATCGACGTCAACACCGGGGCCTTCGTCGGTCATCGCAACCTCGAAGAAACCATCTTCAAGACCAACCTCGAAGCCGCCACCGCCATCGCCCGTCAGCTGCGCCTGCGCAATCTGGGCGGGATCATCATCATCGACTTCATCGACATGGAAGACGAAGAGCATCAGCGCCAAGTGCTGCGCACCCTGGAGAAACAGCTGGAGCGCGATCACGCCAAGACCAACATCATCGGGATCACCGAGTTGGGCCTGGTGCAGATGACCCGCAAGCGTACCCGCGAAAGTCTGGAGCAAGTGCTGTGCGAACCCTGCAGCAGTTGCCAGGGCCGCGGCAAGCTGAAGACCCCGGAAACCGTTTGCTACGAAATTTTCCGCGAAATCCTCCGCGAAGCGCGCGCTTATCAGGCCGAAGGCTATCGTGTATTGGCGAACCAGAAAGTCGTCGACCGTTTGCTCGATGAGGAGTCGGGCAATGTCGCCGAGCTGGAAGGTTTTATCGGACGCACCATTCGGTTCCAGGTGGAAACCATGTATTCGCAGGAACAATACGACGTGGTGCTGCTCTGAATCGTCGTGTTTTAACCTTACTGGAACAGCTGGCCTCAGCTTTTTGCATTGTCTTTGCCATGGGAGCCAACTGACATGGAGCGTCTGACACGCATACTGGCCGCACTGACCCGCTGGGGTCTGGGCCTGTGCGCGTTGGTCCTGGTGCTGATGGCACTTTACGTCAGCCTCGGCCGGGAGTTGACCCCCCTGGTGGCCGAATACCGCGCCGAAGTCGAAACCAAAGCCGGTGCTGCGTTGGGCATGCCGCTGCATATCGGCGAACTGGAAGGCAACTGGAGCGGTTTCGCGCCGATCTTGCTCGCTCACGACGTGATGGTCGGCGAGGGCGCCAATGCCCTGCGCCTGGATCAGGTGCGCGCGGTACCGGATCTCTGGGCCAGCCTGCTGGCACGGGAGGTGCGCATCGCTCACCTGGAGCTCGATGGCCTGAAAATCAGCCTCAAGGAAGGCGCAGACGGTCACTGGGCGCTGGAAGGTCTGCCGGTACAGCAGGATCAGCCGCTTGATCCGCAGCAGCTGCTCAATCGCCTGCAAATGGTCCGGCAGCTGTCAGTGCTCGACAGCCAGATCACCTTGCAGCCACTGGATCAGCCACCGCTGACCCTGACTTACGTCGGCTTGAGTCTGACAACCGGTGCCTCCCGCCAGCGACTCGACGCCCGCCTGACCCTGCCCGACGGCCAACCGGTGGCCATGAGTCTGCGTACGCGTATTCGCGCCAGCGAGTGGAAGGACGGCGAGGCGGACGCCTACCTGAGCCTGCCGCAAAGCGACTGGTCGAAATGGCTGCCGGAGCGCCTGACCCAGCAGTGGAATTTCTCCGAGATCAAGGCGGGCGGCGAGCTCTGGCTGAACTGGGGCAAGGGCGCCCTGCAAAGCGCCGCACTGCGTTTGAATGCGCCGCAACTCAAGGGCGCCTACGCCGAGCGCAAGCCGATCCAGATCAACAATCTGGCACTCAACGGTTATTTCCAGCGCAGTGCCGAAGGCTTCCTCGCGAGCCTGGATTCCCTGGCCATGAACCTTGGCGAGACGCGCTGGGAGTCGCGTTTGCAACTCAAGGGGAGCGTGGCCACCGACAAGACCGAAGAGCTCTGGCATCTGCAGGCCGACCGCCTCGACCTCACCGCGCTCACGCCTCTGCTGAATGCCTTGGGGCCACTGCCCCAGGGTGTTTCCACGGCGGTGGAGCGGCTGAAGGTGACCGGTGGTTTGCGCAATGTGCTGATCGATTTCCGGCCCAACGCCACCGACGACAGCAAGTTCAGCTTTGCCGCCAACCTCGATCGGGTCGGCTTCGATGCCTATCACGGCGCTCCGGCGGCGCGTAATGTCAGCGGCAGCATCAGCGGTGACCTTGGCCGCGGTGAGTTGCGCATGGACAGCAAGGATTTTTCCCTGCACCTGGACCCGATTTTCGCCAAGCCCTGGCAATACATCCAGGCCAACGCCACCTTGAACTGGAAGCTCGACAAAGAAGGCTTCACCCTGATTGCGCCTTACCTGAAGGTGCTGGGCGAGGAGGGCAAGATTGCCGGCGATTTCCTGATCCGCCTGCATTTCGATCATACCCAGGAAGATTACATGGACCTGCGGGTCGGTCTGGTGGATGGCGATGGCAAGTACACCGCCAAGTACTTGCCGAAAATGCTCAGCCCGGCGCTGGACGAATGGCTGCGTACGGCGATTCTCAAAGGCGCGGTGGACCAGGGTTTCTTCCAGTATCAGGGGTCGCTGAACAAAGGCGCGGCGGACGCGGACCGCAGCATCAGCCTGTTCTTCAAGGTGCACGATGCCGAGCTGGCCTTCCAGCCGGGCTGGCCACATGTCAGCAAGGTCACGGGTGACGTGTTCGTCGAAGACAGCGGTGTGCGCATCCTGGCCAGCAAGGGCCAGTTGCTCGACACCCAGGTCCGCGACATTTACGTCAATATCCCTCACGTAGCGAGTGGCAAAACCAGCCACCTGTTGCTCGACGGCGCGTTCGCCGGCGGCTTGGGCGATGGCCTGAAGATTCTGCAACAAGCACCGATCGGCACCGCCCAGACCTTTGCCGGTTGGGAAGGCGAGGGTGATCTGCAGGGCAAGCTGAAACTGGATATCCCCTTGGCCAAAGGCGAACAGCCGAAGATCCTCGTCGATTTCAAGACCGCCAAGGCCCGCCTGAAACTGGCCGAGCCGAGCCTGGAACTGACCCAGCTCAAGGGCGATTTCCGTTTCGACAGCGCCAAGGGCTTGAGCGGGCAGAACATCAGCGCTCGCGCCTTCGACAAACCGGTCAGCGCGCAGATTTTCGCCGATGGCAGCCCGGGCAACCTCAAGACCCGCGTTGCCGCCTCGGGTCAGGTCGAGGTGAAGAAACTCACGGACTGGTTGAGCGTCACCCAGCCGCTACCAGTGTCCGGCTTGATTCCCTATCAGCTGCAATTGAATCTTGAGGGTGACAACAGTCAATTGATGGTCAGTTCCAGCCTCAAGGGCGTGGCGCTCGATTTGCCTGCGCCGTTCGGCCTGGCGGCCGAGACGGGCCGCGACACCACCTTCCGCATGACCCTGCAAGGTCCGGAGCGGCGCTACTGGGTCAACCACGGCGAGCTGGCCAACTTCACCTTCGCGGCGCCGCCCGGCAATTTTGCCGACGGTCGCGGTGAGTTGATCGTCGGTGGCGGCAATGCCGTGCTGCCCGGTGCCAAAGGCTTGCGAGTGCGTGGCGCGCTGCCGGAACTGGATGTCGGACCGTGGAAGGATCTGCTGGACAAATACGCCGGCCAGGACCCGGGCGGTAATGCCAAGCAGTTGCTCAACAGCGTGGACTTCAAGGTAGGCAAGCTCAGCGGGGTCGGTACCACCCTCGATCAGGCTGACATTCAGCTGAACCGCAAACCGAGCGCGTGGGCCTTGCAACTCGATAGTCAGCAGGTCAAAGGGGGCGCCAGCGTTCCCGATGCCAAAGCCGCGCCGATTGCGGTCAATCTGCAATACGTGCGTTTACCCGCGCCGGATCCGACAGTGCTGGCTGACGAAAACTCGCCTGATCCGCTGGCCGCGGTAGACCCGACGAAAATCCCGGCGCTGGATATCACCATCAATCAACTGTTCCAGGGCAAGGATCTGGTGGGCGGCTGGTCGCTGAAAGTACGTCCGACCGCCAAGGGCATCGCCTTCAATACGCTGGACCTGGGCCTCAAGGGGATTCTGTTGCAGGGCAGCGGCGGTTGGGAAGGCACGCCAGGCTCCTCCAGCAGCTGGTTCAAGGGCCGGGCCAGTGGCAAGAACCTCGCCGATGTGCTCAAAGGCTGGGGCTTTGCACCGAGCGTCACCAGTGAAAATTTCCATATGGATGTCGACGGTCGCTGGCCTGGTTCGCCGGCGTGGCTGGCCACCAAGCGCTTCTCCGGAACCCTCGACGCCTCGTTGAATAAAGGCCAGTTTGTCGAAGTCGAGGGCGGCGCCCAGGCATTGCGGGTGTTCGGGCTGCTGAATTTCAACTCCATCGGCCGCCGCCTGCGCCTGGACTTCTCCGACCTGTTTGGCAAAGGCCTGAGTTACGATCGGGTCAAAGGCCTGCTGGTGGCGACCAACGGCGTGTACGTCACCCGTGAACCCATCCGGTTGACCGGTCCGTCGAGCAATCTTGAGCTCAACGGCACCCTGGACCTGGTAGGGGACAGGGTGGATGCCAAGTTGCTGGTGACCTTGCCGGTGACCAACAACCTGCCGATCGCCGCACTGATCGTCGGCGCACCGGCCATTGGCGGGGCGCTTTTCCTGATCGACAAGCTGATCGGTGATCGCGTGGCACGTTTTGCCAGCGTGCAATACAGCGTCAAGGGGCCGTGGAAAGATCCGAAAATCACCTTCGACAAGCCTTTTTGAAATCCCGTCCCTGGCCCGATGGAGTAGCATGGCCGTAGCGACGCAATCCCCTGTAGGAGCCGGCTTGCCGGCGAAGGCGTCTTCATGGGCGGTGCAAGGCTCGAGGCCGCCTTCGCTGGCAAGCCAGCTCCTACAAGGTCTGCGTTAACTCCAGATCAGGAAAAAACCATGTCTGTAGCGGTGATTCAAATGGTCAGCCAGAGCGATGTGCTGGCCAATCTGGCCCAGGCCCATCGCTTGCTCGAGGAAGCGGCCGCGGGTGGTGCGCGCCTGGCCGTGCTGCCGGAAAATTTCGCCGCCATGGGGCGTCGCGACGTTGCCGACATCGGCCGCGCCGAGGCAGCGGGCGAAGGACCGATCCTGCCATGGTTGAAACAGACCGCACGCGACCTCAACTTATGGATAGTGGCCGGCACATTGCCGCTGCCGCCGGTGGATCAACCGACGGCGAAAGTGCATGCCTGCTCGTTGCTGGTGAACGACCGGGGCGAAACGGTGGCGCGCTACGACAAGCTGCATTTGTTCGACGTGGATGTGGCGGACAATCGCGGGCGTTATCGCGAATCCGATGACTATGCTTATGGCAGTGGTGTGGTGGTGGCGGACACGCCCGTCGGTCGAGTCGGCCTGACGGTGTGTTACGACTTGCGATTTCCAGAGCTTTACAGTGAATTGCGTGCCGCCGGCGCGGAGTTGATTACCGCACCGTCGGCCTTTACCGCGGTGACCGGCGCGGCCCATTGGGACGTGCTGATTCGCGCACGAGCGATCGAGACCCAATGTTACGTGCTCGCGGCCGCCCAGGGTGGGACCCATCCGGGGCCACGGGAAACCTGGGGGCATGCCGCAATCATCGACCCCTGGGGGCGGGTATTGGCACAAAAGGATCAAGGCGAGGCCGTGCTGCTGGCCGAACGCGATAGCAGCGAACAGGCGTCCATCAGGGCGCGGATGCCGGTGTCCAGTCACCGGCGCTTTTTCTCGCAGGGCGCACAGCGACCTGCCCGGAACGACGAATTTAAGGCGTAAAGCATATGAGCGAGTTGTTGTCCTCAGTCAGTGAACACCTCCTGGCGCCCGGTGGCGTAACGATAGAGAGCCTGCAAGGGGTGCTCGGCGACCTGGCCGGTCCAGGCATCGATGCGGCCGACCTGTATTTCCAGGGGCAGATTTCCGAGTCCTGGGCGCTGGAAGACGGCATCGTCAAGGAAGGCAGTTTCAACCTCGACCAGGGGGTCGGCGTGCGGGCGCAATCGGGTGAAAAAACCGGATTTGCCTACAGCAACGCCATTACCCTGGAAGCGTTGGGGGCGGCGGCACGCGCCGCCCGTTCGATCTCCCGCGCCGGGCAGAACGGCACGGTGCAGGCGTTTACCACCCAGGACGTGGCCCAGTTGTACGGGCCGGATAACCCGCTGGAAGTGCTGACCCGCGCCGAGAAAGTCGAGTTGCTCAAGCGCATCGACGTCGCGACCCGCGCCCTCGATCCGCGTATCCAGCAAGTCACCGTCAGCATGGCCGGGGTCTGGGAGCGCATTCTGGTGGCGTCCACCGACGGCGGCCTGGCGGCGGATGTGCGGCCGCTGGTGCGCTTCAACGTCAGCGTGATCGTCGAGCAGAACGGTCGCCGCGAACGCGGCGGTCATGGCGGTGGCGGGCGTACCGATTACCGTTATTTCCTCGGCGAAGACCGCGCCATGGGCTACGCCCGTGAAGCCCTGCGTCAGGCGCTGGTCAACCTTGAGGCCATTCCGGCGCCGGCCGGTACCTTGCCGGTGGTGCTGGGCTCGGGCTGGTCCGGCGTATTGCTGCACGAAGCGGTGGGTCACGGTCTGGAAGGCGATTTCAACCGCAAGGGCAGCTCCGCCTACAGCGGGCGCATGGGTGAGATGGTTGCGTCCAAACTCTGCACCATCGTCGATGATGGCACGCTGGCCGGTCGTCGTGGCTCGCTGAGCGTCGACGATGAAGGCACCCCGACCGAGTGCACCACGCTGATCGAAAACGGCGTGCTCAAAGGCTACATGCAGGACAAGCTCAACGCCCGCCTGATGGGCGTGGCCCGCACCGGTAACGGTCGCCGTGAATCCTACGCGCACCTGCCGATGCCTCGCATGACCAATACCTACATGCTGGCGGGCGAAAGCGATCCGGCGGAAATCATCGCCTCGGTGAAACGCGGCATTTACTGCGCGAACCTCGGCGGTGGTCAGGTGGACATCACCAGCGGCAAGTTCGTGTTCTCCACCAGCGAGGCGTACCTGATCGAAGACGGCAAGATTACCGCCCCGGTCAAAGGCGCGACGTTGATCGGCAATGGGCCGGAAGCCATGAGCAAAGTGTCGATGGTCGGTAACGACCTGGCGCTGGACAGCGGCGTGGGGACGTGTGGCAAGGATGGGCAGTCGGTGCCGGTGGGTGTCGGCCAGCCAACGCTGAAAATCGATGCGATCACTGTGGGTGGCACAGGATCGTAAGGGGCTCTGAAAACGTGAAGCTTCGGGTGAGTTGCGAGGCAACCCACCCGATTCGGGACTCAGCGCAAACCGCGTTGAGTCTCGTCCAGTTCACGGATGTACTTGAAGATCTTACGGCTCGAGGCCGGTGGCTTGTTGGTCGCCAGTTCGTGCTGGGCCTGACGGATCAGGGAGCGCAATTGCTGACGATCAGCCTCCGGGTAGTCGAGCACGAACTTCTCCAGGACGCCGTCGTCGCCTGCGATCAAGCGATCGCGCCAGCGTTCCAGGCCATGGAAACGTTCGTTGTACTGCCGGGTGGAGGCATCGAGTTGATCGAGCAGAGTCAGAATGGCGTCAGTGTCCTGATCGCGCATCAGCTTGCCGATGAACATGAGGTGCCGTTTACGCGCGATATTCGCGGTGTGCTTGGGCGCATCGGCCAGGGCCCGGCGCATGGCGTCGGTCAATGGCAGTTTTGCCAGCAAGTCAGGCTTGAGCGTTGTAAGGCGCTCGCCGAGGCCAACCAGAGCATGCAGCTCGCGTTTGACCTGGGATTTGCTTTTTTCTCCCGTATCGAGGGAGTCGTCGTAAGAATCAACCATGGTGGCCGTCCGCAAAGAAACGCCGCCATGATAACCAGTCGGGGGCCGCTTGTCCGGCCCGGTCGCTCGAAGGCCTTACCGAAAGCAGAATTTGAGTGGAGAACAGCATGAGTGCAGTTGAAAGCGTCGGCCCACAAGCGTTGCCGGCACTGCAAGAACAAGTCGAGCAGATCATCGCTGAAGCCAAGCGCCAGGGCGCCAGTGCCTGTGAAGTGGCGGTGTCCCTGGAGCAGGGGCTGTCCACGACCGTGCGCCAGCGTGAAGTCGAAACCGTCGAATTCAACCGCGACCAGGGTTTTGGCATCACGCTGTATGTCGGCCAGCGCAAAGGTTCGGCGAGTACTTCGGCCAGTGGCCCCGAGGCGATTCGCGAGACCGTCGCTGCCGCGCTGGCCATCGCCAAGCACACCTCGGAAGACGAAGCCGCAGGCCTGGCCGATGCCGCGCTGATGGCCAAGGATCTGCACGATTTCGACCTGTTCCACCAGTGGGACATCACCCCGGAACAAGCCATCGAGATGGCCTTGACCTGTGAAGCGGCGGCGTTTGCCGCCGACAGCCGGATCAAGAACGCCGATGGCACCAGCCTCAGTACCCACCAGGGTTGCCGCGTTTACGGCAACAGCCATGGGTTTGTCGGTGGCTACGCATCGACTCGCCACAGTCTGAGCTGCGTCATGATCGCCGAGGCCGACGGCCAGATGCAGCGCGATTACTGGTACGACGTGAACCGTCAGGGCAACCTGCTGGCCGACCCGGTGAGCATTGGCCAGCATGCCGCGCAACGGGCGGCCAGCCGTCTGGGCGCGCGTCCGGTGCCGACCTGCGAAGTGCCGGTGCTGTTTTCCGCGGAACTGGCCGGTGGTCTGTTCGGCAGTTTCCTCTCGGCAATTTCCGGCGGCAGCCTGTACCGCAAATCGTCCTTCCTCGAGGGCACGCTGGGGCAGAAACTGTTCCCGGAATGGCTGACCATCGATGAGCGTCCGCATTTGATGCGCGCACTGGGCAGCGCGGCGTTCGATGGTGATGGCCTGGCGACCTATGCCAAACCGTTCGTCGAAAAAGGCGAGCTGGTGTCCTACATCCTCGGCACCTATTCCGGTCGCAAACTCGGCATGCCGAGCACCGCCAACGCCGGCGGCGTGCACAACCTGTTCGTCACCCACGGCGACGAAGACCAGGCTGCCCTGCTGCGGCGCATGGGGCGCGGCCTGCTGGTGACCGAACTGATGGGCCAGGGCCTGAACATGGTCACCGGCGATTACTCTCGTGGCGCGGCCGGTTACTGGGTCGAAAACGGCGAAATCCAGTTTGCGGTCCAGGAAGTGACCATCGCCGGCAACATGCGCGACATGTTCAAGCAGATCGTTGCGGTGGGCAATGATCTGGAACTGCGCAGCAACATTCGCACCGGGTCGGTGTTGATCGAGAAGATGATGGTGGCGGGTAGCTAACCCCCGACCGTTACACAAAAAAGGCGCGCTACCCGATTGGGTGGCGCGCCTTTTTTATGCGTCTGGCGCGGTCCCCTGTAGGCGCTGGCTTGCCAGCGAAAGCGGTATGCCAGTCAACAAAGATGTCGAATGTCACACCGCCATCGCGAGCAAGCTCGCTCCGCAGTTTAAGATCCTGCCTGCATCGTCGGGGTTGTTTTGCTTCTCATTATCATATAATAATAAATCTCATTACCGAATGAGCCCGGATTATGAGTTCTGCCTTGCACGAGCAGCCCTACCTCGAAAACTGGCGCTGGATGAGCCGCCAGATCCGTTGCGCGATGGACCCCGACGAACCGCGCCTGATCGACCATTACCTGGCCGAAGGCCGGTACCTGGCATGTTGCACGGCAACTTCGCCCTGGACCATCGCCGAAACTTCTTTCCGTTTATTGCTCGATACCGCCGCCGACGTCGCGCTGCCGTGGCACTGGCGGACCTATTGCCTGGATCAGGCCTGGCGTCCGCTGCGCGAACTGGAACGCCTCTCTCTGTGCAAGTGCCGCCTCAAGCGCTGGCAGAGCTACACCTGGCAACTGGCGACCTGCGAGTTGCATCCCTCGATTCCTCTTATTGAACTGGTGCAAGGATTTTCAGATGACCAAGACACGTATTGAGCGCGACAGCATGGGCGAGCTGCAGGTCCCGGTAGACGCGCTCTACGGCGCGCAGACCCAACGCGCGGTGGATAACTTCCCGATCAGCGGCAAACCGATGCCCGTGCAATTCATCCGCGCGTTGATCCTGGCAAAGGCCGCCGCCGCCCGGGCCAACGTCGAGCTCAAGCAAATCAGCGAAGCCCAGGGCCAAGCCATTGTCGATGCGGCCCAAGGCCTGCTCGAAGCTGACTTCATGCAGCACTTCCCGGTGGACATCTTCCAGACCGGCTCCGGCACCAGTTCCAACATGAACGCCAACGAAGTGATCGCCACCCTGGCCAGCCGTCTGCTCGGCGAGCCGGTGAACCCTAACGATCACGTCAACTGCGGGCAGAGCAGCAACGACATTATCCCGACCACCATCCATGTCAGCGCTGCGTTGGCGTTGCATGAGCAATTGCTCCCCGCGCTGCTGCATCTGGTGCAAGTGATCGAGCGCAAGGCCGAGGCCGTTCATCACCACGTCAAGACCGGGCGCACGCACTTGATGGATGCCATGCCGGTGCGCATGAGCCAGGTGCTCAATGGTTGGGCGCAACAGCTCAAGGCCAACATCGGTCATTTGCAGGATCTGCTGCCGAGCCTGCAAGCCCTGGCTCAGGGCGGCACGGCGGTGGGCACCGGGATCAACGCACACCCCGAGTTTGCGGGGCGTTTCAGTCAGCAACTGACCCGGCTGACCCAGGTGCAGTTCACGCCGGGCAAAGACCTGTTTGCGCTGATCGGTTCCCAGGACACTGCGGTTGCGGTGTCGGGGCAGCTTAAAGCCACGGCGGTCTCGTTGATGAAAATCGCCAATGACCTGCGCTGGATGAACTCCGGCCCCCTGGCCGGCCTCGGTGAAATCGAGCTCGAAGCCTTGCAACCGGGTTCTTCGATCATGCCGGGCAAGGTCAATCCGGTGATCCCGGAAGCCACGGCGATGGTCGCGGCTCAAGTGATCGGCAACGACACGGTGATCACCATCGCCGGCCAGTCGGGCAATTTCGAACTGAACGTGATGTTGCCGATCATCGCCCAGAACCTGTTGAGCAGTATCGAGTTGTTGGCCAACTCCAGCCGTCTGCTGGGGGACAAGGCCATCGCCAGCTTCAAGGTCAACGAAGCCCGGCTCAAGGAAGCGCTGTCGCGCAACCCGATTCTGGTCACTGCACTCAACCCGATCATTGGTTACCAAAAAGCCGCTGAAATCGCCAAGAAGGCCTATCAGCAGGGTCGTCCGGTGATCGATGTCGCCCTGGAACACACCGACCTCACACGCAACCAGCTTGAGGTGTTGCTTGACCCGGAAAAACTCACCGCAGGCGGCGTGTAATCACTGTTAACGCTTTGGAGCCCACCATGGAGCACTGGAAACGCACGATCGAAAGAGCCAATCGCTGTTTCATGCTGGGCGAACTGGTCGATGCCCGCGAGGCTTACTTGCAGGCATTGGCCCTGGCCCAGGTGTTGTTCGAGCGCTGGGCGGATGCCGATGAAGCGGTGGCGGCCTGCGTGATTTCCCACCACAACCTGGCAGACCTGCATCTGCGTCTGAACCAGCCGGAGGAGAGCGCCGAATATTTGTGCGCCATCCATCAGCGGTTATTGCAGACCGTGCAGGACCCGCGCCTGGCGCCGGCCTTGCGTGAAGCGGCATGGCGTCAGAGCAGCAAGACCTACGTCGAGCTGCTGAGTTTCATCAGCGAGCACGGCGAGTACCCGCGCAGCCATCGTTTACTGGACATGGATGCCGCCTCACCTGCACCTCTTCATCATGGAGTCCATTGAACATGGCTTTTACCCTGCCTGCCTTGCCCTACGCCTACGATGCCCTGGAACCGCACATCGATGCGCAGACCATGGAAATCCATTACACCAAGCACCACCAGACCTACATCAACAACCTCAATGCCGCGGTGGAAGGCACCGAGTATGCCGAGTGGCCGGTGGAGAAACTGGTGGCAAGCATCCAGCAACTGCCGGAAACACTGCGCGCGGCGGTGATCAATCAAGGCGGCGGCCACGCCAATCATTCACTGTTCTGGGAAGTGATGGCGCCTCATGGCGGCGGTCATCCCGACGGTGCGCTGGCCAAGGCGATCGATGAGCAACTGGGTGGCCTGGACACGTTCAAGGAGGCCTTCACCAAGGCCGCGCTGACCCGGTTCGGCAGCGGCTGGGCATGGCTCAGTGTCACGCCGCAAAAGACGTTGATCGTTGAAAGCAGCGGCAATCAGGACAGCCCGTTGATGAGCGGCAATACGCCAATTCTCGGCCTTGATGTCTGGGAGCACGCTTATTACCTGCGGTATCAGAACCGCCGTCCGGAATACATCAATGCGTTCTACAACGTGATCAATTGGCCACAAGTCAGCGCGCGCTATCAGGCAGCGCTGGCTTGAGTCTTCTATAAAAACCATCCAAGGCTGATTATGGGCACTGAAACACTGGCGATCGGAAGTGGACGAATGTTTCGTTACGCGATGGGATCGCTGTTGCTGTTGGCGGGCATGACGTTATTGGTCGCCCATGGGCTGGCGTGGCTGGACCTGGAGCCGAAACTGTTACGCGCATTGCAAGGCGGGGCGATCTGCGCGCTGGGTACGGCGTTGGGCGCGGTGCCGGTGTTGGTGATTCGGCAGATGCCCCAGGCGGTCAGCGATACGCTGCTGGGCTTCGGCGCCGGGGTGATGCTCGCGGCGACGGCGTTTTCGCTGATCGTTCCAGGTATCGCCGCCGCTGAAAACCTGGGGCTGACGCCCTGGGCGGCCAGCGGCCTGATCAGCTTCGGCATCATGCTCGGTGCGTTCGGGCTGTATCTGGTGGATCGCAAAGTGTCCGGCGCGTCGCCGGAGATGCTCGTGGGGACCGTTGAACATCCGGTGATTCCCCCGCGAATCTGGCTGTTCGTGTTTGCCATCATCGCTCATAACATACCGGAAGGCATGGCAGTGGGCGTCTCGGCCGGCGGCGGGATGCCGGATGCCGACAGTCTGGCCATGGGCATCGCCTTGCAGGATGTGCCGGAAGGGCTGGTGATTGCGTTGGTCCTGGCCGGGGCAGGGATGTCGCGGGTCAAGGCATTCCTGATCGGTGCGGCGTCAGGATTGGTCGAGCCGGTCTTCGCGCTGTTATGCGCCTGGCTGGTCAGCCTGGCCGAGATGTTGCTGCCATTGGGGTTGGCGTTGGCGGCGGGGGCCATGCTGTTGGTGGTTACCCATGAAGTAATTCCGGAGTCGCGCCGGCATGGTCACGATAAGCTGGCCAGCCTGGGGTTGCTGGTCGGGTTTTGTTTGATGATGGTGATGGATACGGCGTTGGCGTGAAGAAAGTTTAAGATCAAAAGATCGCAGCCTCGTTGCACTCGACAGCTCCTACAGGTGCAACGAGGCTGCGATCTGTTGACGTTTACTCGCCTTCATCGAAGTAGTTGTTGATCAGCGCCACCAGCGCATCCAGCGCTTCCTGTTCCTGCTCGCCTTCCGTGCTCAGATGAATTTTCGTGCCCTTGCCAGCCGCGAGCATCATCATCGCCATGATGCTTTTGCCATCGACCGTAGATTCCGGCGTACGTCCTACCCTGATCGAGCAATCCTTGAACTGACCGGCGACGCCGACAAATTTTGCAGACGCACGGGCGTGCAGGCCCAGCTTGTTGATGATTTCGATTTCCAGAGCAGGCATCGCGATGTGAATCCTTTAGCTGAGGTCGCGGTGGCGGACCTGGACGTTCTTCAGGGTTTTTTGCAGGGCCTGACCCAGACGTTCGGTCAGGTAGACGGAGCGGTGATGCCCGCCGGTGCAGCCAATGGCGATGGTGACATAAGCGCGATTGCTGGCCGCAAAGCGGGGCAGCCACTTGAGCAGGTAGGTAGAAATGTCCTGGAACATTTCTTCGACGTCCGGCTGTGCCGCCAGGTAGTCGGCGACCGGCTTATCGAGCCCGGACTGTTCACGCAACTCCGGCTTCCAGTAGGGGTTCGGCAGGCAACGCACGTCGAACACCAGGTCGGCGTCCACCGGCATGCCGCGCTTGAAGCCGAAGGATTCCACCAGGAACGCCGTACCGGGTTCCGGTTGATTCAGCAGGCGCAGCTTGATGGTATCGCGCAACTGATACAGGTTCAGGTTGGTGGTGTTGACCTTGAGATCGGCGAGGTCGGCGATCGGCCCGAGCAGGGTGGTTTCATCGCTGATCGCTTCCGCCAGTGAGCGGTTGGCGTTGCTCAGGGGGTGACGCCGGCGGGTCTCCGAAAAACGTTTGAGCAAGGTTTCTTCGTCGGCGTCCAGGTACAGGACATCGCACTGGATATGCCGGCTGCGGACTTCTTCCAGCAGCTCGGGGAAGCGCGACAGGTGGCTCGGCAAGTTGCGCGCGTCGATCGACACGGCAACCAGCGGCTGGGCCAGTTCGGTGTGGATCAGTGCACGTTCGGCCAGTTCCGGCAAAAGCCCGGCAGGCAGGTTGTCGATGCAGTAAAAGCCGTTGTCCTCGAGAACATCGAGCGCGGTACTTTTACCTGAGCCGGAACGGCCACTGACGATGATCAAGCGCATGATTACTGACCGTTTTGCTCGTCCAGGACAACCTGATACAAGGCTTCATTGCTCGGGGCGCTGCGCAGCTTTTCGCGTACTTCCTTGCGATCGAGCATGCTGGCGATCTGCCGCAGCAGCTCCAGGTGCGCATCGGTGGCGGCTTGCGGGACCAGCAGTACGAACAGCAGGTCGACCGGGGCACCGTCGATGGCGTCGAAATCGATGGGTGCGTCCAGATGCATCAAGGCACTGACGGGTGCGGTACAGCCCTTGAGGCGACAGTGGGGGATGGCGATGCCGTTGCCAAAACCGGTCGAGCCGAGTTTTTCACGGGCAATCAGAGCCTCGAAGACATCTTGCATCTCCAGATCCGGGACTTCTTTATGGATGAGGTTGGCAATTTGCTCGAGGGCTTTCTTTTTACTGCCGCCCGGCACGTTCACGAGGGAACGGCCGGGGGTCAGGATGCTTTCAAGTCGGATCATGGGTTGGGAGTGTTAACGACCGGTCGCGCCCTGGAGGAGGCTTTGGGTCTTTTCCTTATGCTTTTTGAGTTGTTTATCCAGCTTGTCGGTCAATGCGTCGATCGCCGCGTACATATCGGTATGTTCCGCGTTGGCGACCACTTCATTGCCGGGAATATGCAGCGTGGCTTCGATTTTCTGCTTCAGCTTTTCGACCGTCATCGTGACCTGCACGTTGGTGATCTTGTCGAAATGCCTCTCCAATCGTTCGAGCTTTTCGCCGATGTAGGTGCGAAGAGGTTCGGTCACTTCCAGTTGGTGTCCACTGATGTTGACTTGCATACAGCTTCTCCTTCGTTGCCAGTGCATAAAGCGGCAGGCAGAAATGCCTGCCACTGGAACGCTGTGGCGTGGCTCTACATCAACCGCTTGCGTTCGCTCGAAGGCGCGATCCCGAGGGATTCGCGGTACTTGGCGACGGTGCGGCGAGCCACCTGAATGCCTTGTGCCTCCAGTAAACCAGCGATCTTGCTGTCACTCAACGGCTTTTTCTGATTTTCCGCTGCAACCAGTTTTTTGATGATCGCGCGGATCGCCGTGGACGAGCATTCGCCGCCCTCGGAGGTGCTGACGTGGCTGGAAAAAAAGTATTTCAGTTCATAGATGCCCCGGGGGGTGTGCATGAACTTCTGCGTGGTCACCCGGGAAATCGTCGACTCGTGCATGCCCACCGCCTCGGCAATGTCATGCAGCACCAACGGCTTCATGGCTTCGTCGCCGTACTCCAGGAAGCCGCGCTGATGCTCGACGATCTGGGTGGCCACCTTCATCAGGGTTTCGTTGCGGCTCTGCAGGCTCTTGATGAACCAGCGGGCCTCTTGCAACTGATTGCGCATGAAGGTGTTGTCGGCACTGGTGTCGGCGCGGCGCACGAAACCGGCGTATTGGGCGTTGACCCGCAGCCGCGGCACCGATTCCTGGTTCAGCTCCACCAGCCAGCGCTCGTTGTCCTTGCGCACGATGACATCGGGGACGACGTATTCGGCTTCGCTGGACTCGATCTGCGAGCCAGGCCGCGGGTTGAGGCTCTGCACCAGTTCGATCACCTGGCGCAGTTCATCTTCCTTGAGCTTCATGCGGCGCATCAGCTGGCTGTAGTCGCGGCTGCCAAGCAGGTCGATGTAATCGCTGACCAGACGCTTGGCCTCGGCCAGCCACGGGGTCTTGGCGGGCAATTGGCGCAATTGCAGCAACAGGCATTCGCCCAGGTTGCGGGCGGCGATGCCGGCGGGTTCGAATTGCTGGATGCGATGCAGGACGGCTTCTATTTCGTCCAGTTCGATGTCCAGTTCCGGGTCGAAGGCTTCGAGAATTTCCTCGAGGGTTTCGTCCAGGTAACCCTGATTGTTGATGCAGTCGATCAGGGTCACGGCAATCAGGCGATCGGTGTCGGACATCGGTGCCAGGTTCAGTTGCCACAGCAGATGGCTTTGCAGGCTTTCACCGGCCGATGTACGGGTGGTGAAGTCCCACTCGTCGTCATCGTTGCTCGGCAGGCTGCTGGCGCTGGTCTGGTAAACGTCCTCCCACGCGGTATCGACGGGCAGTTCGTTGGGAATGCGCTCGTTCCAGTCACCTTCCTCGAGGTTATCCACCGTCGGGGCGGTTTCCTGGTAGGAGGGTTCCGACACGTCGGCATTGGGGAGCTGTTCGGCTTTGTCGGCCAAGGGGTCTGCGTTATCGAAGTCGTCGCCTTCTTCCTGGCGTTCGAGCATCGGATTGGACTCCAGGGCCTCCTGGATTTCCTGTTGCAGGTCCAGGGTCGACAATTGGAGCAGGCGGATGGCCTGTTGCAGCTGCGGTGTCATCGTCAGCTGCTGGCCCATTCTCAAGACTAGCGATGGTTTCATGGCAGGGGCTTAACACCTTATTCGCCGGCGCACATGCGCCATCCACTACAGGGCGCCGGAGCGCCAAACATAAGCAAATTATATGCCCGAAACTTTAGCGTTTGCCTAGAGCGCTGTAACAATAAAAAAGTGTTGATTTTTTATCGAGACAAGCGCTTGAGCGGCAAGGCGGACACCTCAACGCTACAGGCGGAACTCATGGCCCAGATACACTTCCTTGACCAGTTCGTTGGCCAGGATGGTGGCAGAGTCGCCTTCGGCGATCAGTTGCCCATCGTTGACGATGTAAGCGGTTTCGCAGATATCCAGGGTTTCGCGGACGTTGTGGTCCGTGATCAGCACGCCAATGCCCTTGGCCTTGAGGTGGTGGATGATCTGTTTGATGTCGCCCACCGAAATCGGGTCCACGCCGGCGAAAGGTTCGTCGAGGAGGATGAATTTCGGGTTGGTGGCCAGTGCCCGGGCGATTTCCACGCGGCGGCGTTCACCACCGGACAGGCTCATGCCGAGGTTGTCGCGGATGTGGTGGATGTGGAATTCCTGCAGCAGGCTTTCCAGCTCCTTGCGGCGACCGGCCTTGTCGAGTTCCTTGCGGGTCTCGAGGATCGCCAGGATGTTATCGGCTACCGAGAGTTTGCGGAAGATCGACGCTTCCTGCGGCAGATAGCCGATACCGGCTTTCGCGCGACCGTGCATCGGCTGGTGGCTGACGTCCAGGTCGTCGATCAGTACGCGGCCCTGATCGGCCTGTACCAGGCCGACAATCATGTAGAAGCAGGTGGTTTTGCCGGCGCCGTTAGGGCCAAGCAAGCCGACGATCTGACCGCTGTCGATGGACAGGCTGACGTCGCGCACGACCTGGCGGCTCTTGTAGCTCTTGGCCAGATGCTGAGCTTTCAGAGTTGCCATTACTGGGCCTTTTGCTCGTCGGATTTCTTTTTCGGCTGGATCACCATGTCGATGCGTGGGCGTTCTTCGGTGACTTTGGTGCCGGTGGCGCGGCCAGCGTTAGCCAGTTTCTTGACCGTGTCGTAGACGATTTTTTCGCCTTGGGTGACGTTGCCGTCCTTGTCGATGACTTTGGCGCGATCGATCAGCACAACGCGGTCTTGCGAGGCATGGTACTGGATCGTGACGCCATAACCCTGAACCGGCTTGGCGTCGCCGGCAGTCTGCATCTGCTCGAAGTAGGCCAGGTTGCCCACCGAGGTCACCACGTCGACGTCGCCGGAAGCGGTGCGGGTGATGGTCACGGTGTTGCCGGTGACCTTCATCGTGCCCTGGGTGATGATCACATCACCTTTGTAGGTGGCGATGCCTTGCTTGTCGTCCAGTTGGGCGTCGTCGGCCTGAATGCGGATAGGCTGGTTTCTATCGTCCGGCAGAGCCCAGGCGCTCACGCTTCCCAGTGCTGCGCCCAGACTGAGCAAAATAGGGAGGGTTTTAACGAGCCTCATACTGTCCTCTTACGTTCGATAGCAGGTGTATCCTGCTTTCTTTCAAATACGCTTTCATGCCCGTGCCGGTCGACACGCCACCAGCGCCGTCGATTCTAACGGGTTGCACGGTCTGCGCATATTGCTGCTGCGGGAACACGGTCATGCGACTGCTGGTGATAATGGTCGTGCGCTTTTTTTCGTCGGTGCGGGCGATACGTACCGAGTCGATCAGTTCGACTTCGGTTCCGCCGGAATTGACTTCGCCGCGTTCGCTCTGCACATGCCACGGAAACTCGGTGCCGCGGAACATGTTCAGGTCAGGTTTGCTGACCAGCGTCACATCAGTGGCCTTGAGGTGTTCGACCTTGTCGGACGTCATGTCGTACTGCAATTTGCCGTCTGGCAGGTACTGCACGCTATGGGTGTTGGTCGCGTACCAGTCGATCCGGGTTTCATCGGCCTTGGCCACCGGCTTGTCGAGGAACCGCTCCGGACTGATGTTCCAGTAGCCGACCGCCGCGAAAAGGGCGGCGATGCAGCCGAACACCAGGAAATTGCGAATCTTTTTGCTCAGCATAGTGGGCTCACAGGTACGCGGCGTTGGCCGCATCGAGGCGGTCCTGGGCGCGCAGGATCAATTCGCAGAATTCGCGAGCGGCACCTTCGCCACCACGGGCCTGGGTGATGCCGTGGGCGTGTTCGCGCACGAAACTGGCGGCACTGGCCACCGCCATGCCCAGGCCGACGCGGCGAATGACCGGCAGGTCCGGCAAGTCGTCGCCGAGGTAGGCAACCTGTTCATAGCTTAGGCCGAGTTTGGCAAGAAGCTCGTCGAGCACCACTAGTTTGTCTTCGCGACCCTGGTACAGGTGTGGAATGCCGAGGTTCTTCGCGCGTCGCTCGACCACCGGGGTCGTGCGCCCGCTGATGATAGCGGTCTGCACGCCGGCTGCCATCAACATCTTGATGCCCTGGCCGTCGAGCGTGTTGAAGGTCTTGAATTCGCTGCCGTCTTCCAGGAAGTACAGGCGTCCGTCGGTCAGTACGCCGTCGACGTCGAATACCGCCAGTTTGATGCGCTTGCCGCGTTCCAGCAGGTCGGTCGTCATTACATTACTCCTGCACGCAGCAGATCGGACAGGTTGAAGGCGCCGATCGGACGGTCCTCCTTGTCCACCACCACCAGTGCGTTGATTCGATGGTCTTCCATGATTTTCAGGGCTTCGGCGGCCAGCATTTCAGCGCGAGCGGTCTTGCCGTGAACGGTCATGACCTGGTCGATGGTGGCGTGATGGATGTCGATGGCGCGGTCCAGGGTGCGGCGCAAATCGCCGTCGGTGAAGATCCCGGCGAGTTTACCATCGGCTTCGAGAATCACGGTCATGCCCAGGCCTTTGCGGGTCATTTCCATCAGCGCGTCCTTGAGCAGGGTGCCGCGCTGGACCTGCGGCAGTTCCTGTCCGGCGTGCATGACGTTTTCGACTTTCAGCAGCAGGCGTCGGCCAAGGGCGCCGCCGGGGTGGGAAAAGGCGAAATCTTCAGCGGTAAACCCGCGGGCTTCGAGCAGCGCGACGGCCAGGGCATCGCCCATGACCAGGGCCGCGGTGGTCGACGACGTCGGTGCCAGGTTCAACGGGCAGGCTTCGTGCTCGACGTGCACGTTGAGGTTGACCTCGGCAGCCTTGGCCAGCGGCGAGTCGGGGTTGCCGGTCATGCTGATCAGCTGGATGCCCAGGCGCTTGATCAGTGGCAGCAGGGTCACGATTTCATTGGTCGAACCGGAGTTCGACAGGGCCAGGATGATGTCATCGCGGGTGATCATGCCCATGTCGCCGTGGCTGGCTTCGGCCGGGTGCACGAAAAAAGCCGTGGTGCCGGTGCTGGCCAGGGTGGCGGCAATCTTGTTGCCGATGTGCCCTGACTTGCCCATGCCGACCACGACCACGCGGCCTTTGCTGGCCAGAATCATCTCGCAAGCGCGTACGAAATCCGCGTCGATACGGGGCAACAAGCCGGTGACGGCTTCCAGTTCGAGGCGGATGGTGCGTTGTGCAGACTGAATCAGGTCGCTGGATTGGCTCATGTCGGAAATCGTATAGCCTGATGAAAAGGCGGCGATTATAGCGGTAATGATCGAAACCCTCACGCAAGTTCGTCGCGCTTTGTCACTCCCTGTTACTTAATCCCATCAAATACACGCTTTTACCCTGCCGGGTTGCTGAACATGAACCGGCTTGGGCCTTGGGCGCTTGGCCTTTGCAGTGATATAGTTCGCCGCCAGTTCGGCCCTGCCCGGGGAGGCATGTGCTTTCGCAAGAAAGCCAGGCGTCCGAGTGAGAGGCTGCATCGCAAGGAGTTTAGATGAGTGCCGATAACGCCTACGCGGTCGAGCTGAAGGGACTGACCTTCAAGCGCGGTGCGCGCAGCATTTTCAATAACGTCGATATCCGTATACCGCGCGGCAAGGTCACCGGCATCATGGGGCCTTCCGGGTGTGGCAAGACCACACTGTTGCGTTTGATGGGTGCCCAATTGCGCCCGACCAAGGGCGAAGTCTGGGTCAACGGCCAGAACCTGCCGAAGCTGTCGCGCAGCGACCTGTTCGATGCTCGCAAGCACATGGGCGTGCTGTTCCAGAGCGGCGCGCTGTTCACCGATCTCGATGTGTTCGAGAACGTCGCCTTTCCGCTACGGGTTCATACCGAGCTTCCGGAAGAAATGATCCGGGACATTGTACTGCTCAAATTGCAGGCCGTGGGCTTGCGTGGCGCCATCGACCTGATGCCCGACGAACTGTCCGGCGGCATGAAGCGCCGTGTCGCGCTGGCCCGGGCGATTGCCCTTGATCCGCAGATCCTCATGTATGACGAGCCCTTTGTCGGTCAGGACCCGATCGCCATGGGCGTACTGGTGCGCCTGATCCGCCTGCTCAACGATGCGCTGGGCATCACCAGTATCGTGGTGTCCCACGACCTGGCCGAGACAGCGAGCATTGCCGACTACATCTATGTGGTGGGTGACGGGCAGGTATTGGGGCAGGGCACGCCTGACGAACTGATGAATTCCAGTGAACCCCGTATCCGTCAGTTCATGACGGGGGACCCTGACGGACCGGTCGCCTATCACTTTCCAGCGACGGATTACCGCGCAGATCTTCTGGGGAAGCGTTGATGCGCAAGATTTCACTGCTAGAACGAGTGCGCCGCTTCGGCCATTCCGGCATCGATGTGCTGGCCGTGTTTGGCCGTTCGGCGATATTCCTGTTTCATGCCCTGTTCGGCCGCGGCGGTATCGGCGGCGGTTTCGGGCTGCTGGTCAAGCAACTGCATTCGGTGGGCGTGATGTCCCTGGTGATCATCGTGGTCTCCGGGGTGTTCATCGGCATGGTGCTGGCGCTGCAAGGGTTCAACATCCTGTCCAGCTATGGATCGGAGCAGGCGGTCGGGCAGATGGTTGCGCTGACGTTGCTGCGTGAACTGGGGCCGGTGGTCACCGCCTTGCTGTTCGCCGGGCGCGCAGGTTCGGCCCTGACGGCCGAAATCGGCAACATGAAGTCCACCGAGCAATTGTCCAGCCTGGAAATGATCGGTGTCGATCCGCTCAAGTACATCATCGCCCCGCGCCTGTGGGCCGGCTTCATTTCCCTGCCGGTGCTGGCGATGATTTTCAGCGTGGTGGGTATCTGGGGTGGTTCGTGGGTGGCCGTCGACTGGCTGGGGGTCTATGAAGGCTCCTACTGGTCGAACATGCAGAACAGCGTGACCTTTGCCGACGATGTGCTCAACGGCATCATCAAAAGCATCGTCTTCGCCTTTGTCGTGACCTGGATCGCCGTATTCCAAGGCTATGACTGCGAGCCCACTTCCGAGGGGATCAGTCGTGCCACTACCAAGACCGTGGTGTATGCCTCTTTGGCAGTGCTCGGCCTGGACTTTATTCTGACCGCCTTGATGTTTGGAGATTTCTGATGCAAAACCGCACCCTGGAAATCGGTGTCGGCCTTTTCTTGCTGGCTGGCATCCTGGCTTTGCTGTTGCTGGCGTTGCGGGTAAGTGGCCTGTCCCCGAGCGCAACGACCGATACGTATAAACTTTATGCCTATTTCGACAATATCGCCGGTTTGACGGTCAGAGCTAAAGTGACCATGGCCGGTGTGACCATCGGCAAGGTCACGGCGATCGATCTGGACCGCGACAGTTTCACCGGCAGAGTGACCATGCAGCTTGAAAAATCGGTGGATAATCTGCCGACCGACTCCACTGCATCTATCCTGACCGCTGGTCTGTTGGGCGAGAAGTACATCGGTATCAGCGTGGGCGGCGAAGAAGGCTTGCTCAAGGATGGTGGAACTATCCACGACACCCAGTCGTCGCTGGTGCTCGAGGACCTGATCGGTAAATTCCTGCTCAATACCGTTAGCAAAGAAGCCAAATGAGGAGTTTTTGAATGATCTCTACCTTGCGACGTGGCCTGTTGATATTGCTTGCGGCCTTGCCGTTGATGGCTAACGCAGTGGCGGCGCCGTCGGCGCACGATCTGATAAAGGACACCACGACCCGGATGCTGGCAGATCTGGCGGCCAACAAAGACAAGTACAAACAGGATCCGTCAGATTTTTATACGGCACTGAATACTATCGTGGGACCCGTTGTGGATGCCGAGGGCATTTCCAAGAGCATCATGACGGTCAAGTACTCGCGCAAAGCCACGCCCGAGCAAATGAAGACGTTTCAGGAAAACTTCAAAAGAGGCCTGTTCCAGTTTTATGGCAATGCCTTGCTCGAATACAACAACCAGGGCATCACCGTTGATCCTGCCAAGGATGAGTCGGGCGACCGTACAAGCGTTGCCATGACGGTCAAGGGCAGCAGCGGTTCGGTCTATCCTGTGTCCTACACACTCGAGAAAATCAACGGCGAGTGGAAAGTGCGCAACGTGATCATCAACGGTATCAACATCGGCAAGCTGTTCCGTGATCAGTTCGCTGACGCGATGCAGCGCAATGGCAACGACCTGGACAAGACCATCAATAATTGGGCCGGTGAAGTCGCCAAAGCCAAGGTCGCCACCGAGAAACAAGCGCCGGCGAAGCAAGCCCAATGAGTGTGTCGGCCATTCGCATGAACAACGCCGGCGAGTTGCTGCTCAGCGGCATGCTGGACTACCGCACCGGCCCCGGCCTGCGCAAGCAGGGCCAGGCGCTGATCAAGTCCAGCAAGGCGGCTACATTGGTAGTCGATTGCTCGGCGGTGTTGAAGTCCAGCAGTGTCGGCTTGTCGCTGTTGCTATGCTTCATGCGCGATGCAGAGGCGGCCGGCAAGGCGTGGAGCATCCGTGGGATGCCGGAAGACATGCGCGAAATCGCTCAGGTCAGCGAATTGACCGAGCTGTTGGCGCAACCCTAACCAGCATCTATGAACAAGCCCCCCGTCAGAGTCCTGCTTAGCGGGGTTCGCAGGCGCGGGGCTTTTTTGTATGATGTCCGACCCGCGCGCACAGGGCGCCGATTGAGGTTGAGCATGCAGGCCACCGAAGTAAAGAGCTTCCTTGAAGGAAAGCTGCCCGGAACGTTGGTAGAAGTTGAAGGCGAAGGCTGCAACTTTCAGCTGAACGTGATTAGCGATGAACTGGCGGCGTTGAGCCCGGTGAAGCGTCAGCAGCAGATCTATGCCCATTTGAACCCATGGATCACCGATGGCAGCATCCATGCGGTCACTATGAAATTTTTCAGCAGCGCGGCCTGGGCCGAGCGCACCTGAGCCCAAGGGCGTCGAGATTCTTATGGATAAATTGATTATTACCGGTGGCGTTCGTCTTGATGGCGAAATCCGCATCTCCGGGGCAAAGAACTCTGCCCTGCCGATCCTGGCTGCCACCTTGCTGTGCGATGGCCCGGTGACCGTGGCCAACCTGCCGCACCTGCACGACATCACCACCATGATCGAGCTGTTCGGTCGCATGGGCATCGAGCCGGTGATCGACGAGAAGCTCAGCGTCGAAATCGACCCGCGCACCATCAAGACCCTGATCGCCCCGTACGAACTGGTTAAAACCATGCGTGCGTCGATCCTGGTGCTGGGCCCGATGGTTGCCCGTTTCGGTGAAGCCGAAGTCGCACTGCCTGGCGGTTGCGCCATCGGTTCGCGTCCGGTTGACCTGCACATCCGCGGCCTTGAGGCCATGGGCGCAGTCATCGACGTCGAAGGCGGCTACATCAAGGCCAAGGCGCCTGAAGGCGGCCTGCGCGGTGCGCACTTCTTCTTCGATACCGTCAGCGTGACCGGTACCGAAAACATCATGATGGCCGCCGCACTGGCCAAGGGCCGCAGCGTGCTGGCAAACGCCGCTCGCGAACCTGAAGTCATCGACCTGGCGAACTTCCTGAACGCCATGGGCGCCAAGATCACTGGCGCCGGCACCGACACCATCACCATCGATGGCGTCGAGCGTCTGCACCCGACCACTTACAAGGTGATGCCCGACCGTATCGAGACCGGCACCTACCTGGTGGCCGCAGCGGTCACCGGCGGTCGTGTGAAGGTCAAGGACACGGATCCGACCATCCTTGAAGCCGTCCTCGAAAAACTCCGCGAATCGGGTGCCGAAATCACCTGCGGCGAAGATTGGATCGAGCTGAACATGCACGGCAAGCGGCCAAAAGCGGTCAACGTGCGTACGGCGCCGTACCCGGCGTTCCCGACCGACATGCAGGCACAGTTCATCTCCCTCAACGCCATTGCCGAAGGCACCGGTGCCGTGATCGAGACGATCTTCGAAAACCGCTTCATGCACGTTTACGAACTGCACCGCATGGGCGCCAAGATCCAGGTCGAAGGCAACACCGCCATCGTCACCGGTACCGAGAAGCTCAAGGGCGCGCCAGTGATGGCCACCGACCTGCGTGCATCGGCCAGCCTGGTCATCTCGGCGCTGATCGCCGAAGGCGACACCCTGATCGACCGCATCTACCACATAGACCGTGGTTACGAGTGCATCGAAGAGAAACTGCAGATGCTCGGCGCCAAGATCCGCCGCGTACCGGGCTAGTTTCTGCTGCAGGGGCACAGGGACGTGCCCGTTGGTTTCGTTTCAAGTCGAGCCTGTTTCAGGCTCGATGTGTGTCCGGCGCCATTTGCGACCGGGCATCAGTAGCCTGATAAGGACTGACGTTTCCCATGTTGACCATCGCACTGTCCAAGGGCCGCATCCTTGACGACACCCTGCCGCTTCTGGCTGAAGCGGGCATCGTGCCGACCGAGAATCCGGACAAGAGCCGCAAGCTGATCATTCCCACGACCCAGGCCGATGTGCGCCTGCTGATCGTGCGCGCCACCGATGTGCCGACTTACGTCGAGCATGGCGCCGCCGACCTCGGTGTCGCCGGTAAAGATGTGCTGATGGAATACGGCGGCCAGGGTTTGTACGAGCCGCTGGATCTGCGTATTGCCCTCTGCAAGCTGATGACCGCTGGCCGTGTCGGCGATGTCGAGCCCAAGGGCCGGTTGCGGGTGGCGACCAAGTTCGTCAACGTTGCCAAGCGCTACTATGCCGAACAGGGCCGTCAGGTCGACATCATCAAGCTCTACGGCTCGATGGAACTGGCTCCGCTGATCGGTCTGGCGGACAAGATCATCGACGTGGTCGACACCGGCAATACCCTGCGCGCAAACGGCCTGGAGCCGCAGGATTTCATTGCCGACATCAGCTCTCGCCTGATCGTCAACAAGGCGTCGATGAAAATGCAGCACGCCCGTATCCAGGCGTTGATCGACACCCTGCGCAAGGCAGTGGAGTCTCGACACCGCGGCTGATTCACCTGCGCGACGCTGAGTCGCGCCGTCTATCCGCCTCATAGCCAGAATTCTCAGGTGCCCAAGCGGATCGAATGTTAGCTTCGGGCGCCTGAGTTTTTGCCAATTCTATGAGGCTCTCGCTATGACCGCACCGACTGCAATTCGCCGACTCAACGCTGCTGACCCGGATTTCGCACATCATCTGGATCATCTGCTGAGCTGGGAAAGTGTGTCCGACGACTCGGTCAATCAGCGCGTGCTGGACATCATCAAGACCGTGCGTGAGCGTGGCGATGCGGCGCTGGTGGACTACACCCGGCAGTTCGACGGCCTGGACGTTGCCTCCATGGCCGACCTGATCCTGCCGCGCGAGCGCCTGGAACTGGCCCTGACGCGGATCACCGTGCCCCAGCGCGAAGCCCTGGAAAAAGCCGCATCCCGCGTGCGCAGCTACCACGAAAAGCAGAAGCAGGACTCCTGGAGCTACACCGAAGCCGATGGCACGGTGCTGGGCCAGAAGGTCACGCCGCTGGATCGCGCCGGTCTGTACGTACCCGGTGGCAAGGCGTCGTATCCGTCCTCGGTACTGATGAACGCGATTCCGGCCAAGGTGGCCGGCGTGACCGAAGTGGTCATGGTCGTGCCGACTCCCCGCGGTGAAATCAACGAGCTGGTGTTGGCCGCGGCCTGCATCGCCGGTGTCGACCGCGTCTTCACCATCGGTGGCGCGCAAGCGGTCGCCGCGCTGGCTTATGGCACCGAAAGCGTGCCGAAGGTCGACAAGGTGGTCGGGCCGGGCAACATCTATGTCGCCACCGCCAAGCGCCACGTGTTCGGCCAGGTCGGTATCGACATGATCGCCGGCCCCTCGGAAATCCTCGTGGTGTGCGACGGCAAGACCGATCCGGACTGGATCGCCATGGACCTGTTCTCCCAGGCCGAGCACGACGAAGACGCCCAGGCGATCCTGGTCAGCCCGGACGCCGAGTTCCTCGACCAGGTCGCCGCCAGCATCGCCAGACTGCTGCCGACCATGGAGCGCGCCGAGATCATCGAAACCTCGATCAACGGCCGCGGCGCGCTGATCAAGGTCCGCGACATGGACCAGGCCATCGAAGTGGCCAACCGCATCGCGCCGGAACACCTGGAGTTGTCGGTCGCCGATCCGCAAGCCTGGCTGCCGCAGATCCGTCACGCCGGCGCGATCTTCATGGGCCGTCACACCTCGGAAGCCCTGGGCGACTACTGCGCCGGTCCGAACCACGTGCTGCCGACTTCCGGCACTGCACGGTTCTCCTCGCCGCTGGGTGTGTACGACTTCCAGAAACGCTCGTCGATCATCTTCTGCTCCGAGCAGGGTGCGTCGGAGCTGGGCAAGACCGCTTCCGTGCTGGCCCGTGGCGAGTCGTTGACCGCCCACGCGCGAAGCGCCGAATACCGCATCGTTGACGAAGACTTTCCACAAGGGCAGGGGAACTGAACATGAGCAAATTCTGGAGCCCGTTCGTCAAGAATCTGGTGCCTTACGTACCGGGCGAGCAGCCGAAACTGGCCAAGCTGGTGAAGCTCAATACCAATGAAAATCCGTACGGTCCATCGCCCAAGGCCCTGGCGGCGATGCAGACCGAACTGAACGACAATTTGCGCCTGTACCCGGACCCGAACAGCGATCTGCTGAAAAACGCAGTCGCCAGGTACTACGGGGTACAGAGCAATCAGGTGTTCCTCGGCAACGGTTCCGATGAAGTCCTGGCGCACATCTTCCACGGTCTGCTGCAACACGATCAGCCGCTGCTGTTCCCGGACATCAGCTACAGCTTCTACCCGGTCTACTGCGGGTTGTACGGCATCGCCTTCGACGCCGTACCGCTGGACGCGCAGTTCCAGATCAATCCGACCGACTACGCCAAACCGAACGGCGGGATCATTTTCCCTAACCCGAACGCGCCGACCGGCTGCCTGCTGGCGCTGGAAGCGGTCGAGCAAATCCTCAAGGCCAGCCCGGACTCGGTGGTCGTGGTGGATGAGGCTTATATCGATTTTGGTGGCGAGACGGCGATCACGCTGGTGGACCGTTACCCGAACCTGCTGGTGACTCAGACCCTGTCCAAGTCCCGCTCTCTGGCCGGGCTGCGGGTGGGTCTGGCGGTCGGCCATCCGGACCTGATCGAGGCACTGGAGCGGATCAAGAACAGCTTCAACTCCTATCCGCTGGATCGCCTGGCGATTGTCGGCGCGACGGCAGCATTCGAAGATCGCGAGCACTTCGACAAGACGTGCCGGTGGGTGATCGAGAGTCGCGACAAGGTGGTCGGGCAATTGCAAGCGAAGGGCTTTGAAGTGTTGCCGTCAGCGGCGAACTTCATTTTTGCTCGCCATCCGCAACACGATGCAGCGGGCCTGGCGGCGAAGTTGCGCGAGCAGGGTGTGATCGTGCGGCACTTCAAGCAAGAGCGGATTGCCCAGTTCCTGCGGATCAGCATTGGTACGCCTGAGCAGAACCAGGCGCTGATCGACGGCCTGGCCGACCTCTAAACCACACCGCGGTCCCTGTAGGAGCGTGGCTTGCCCGCGAAGGCATTCTACCAGTCAACATCATCGTTGAATCTGATGGCCTCTTCGCTGGCAAGCCAGCTCCTACAGGGATTTGTGTTGCTGCTTACTCTTCTTCTTTCTCTTTGGCCGGCGCCGTGCAGGCGGCGGACGCAGTCCGACTTCCGCCACGAGCTTGAGCTCCTTGCCGTTGCGCATCACCTCAATCGTGACCTTGTCGGTCGGCTTGATCCGCGCCACCTGGTTCATCGAACGACGGCCATCGCCAGCCGGTTCGCCATCGATGGCGAGGATCACATCGCCCAGTTGCAGCCCGGCCTTCTGCGCCGGGCCATCACGGAAAATCCCCGCCACTACGATTCCCGGACGCCCGGACAGACCAAAGGACTCCGCCAGTTCCTGGGTCAACGGCTGCACTTCGATCCCGAGCCAGCCGCGGATCACCTGGCCGTGCTCGATGATCGACTTCATCACGTCCATGGCCAACTTGACCGGAATCGCGAAACCGATGCCTTGCGAACCGCCGGACTTGGAAAAGATCGCCGTGTTGATGCCGGTCAGGTTGCCGTTGGCATCCACCAGCGCGCCGCCGGAGTTGCCCGGGTTGATCGCCGCATCGGTCTGGATGAAGTCTTCGTAGTTGTTCAAGCCCAGCTGATTACGCCCGGTGGCGCTGATGATGCCCATGGTCACGGTCTGGCCGACGCCGAACGGGTTGCCGATGGCCAGGGCCACGTCGCCGATGCGGATATTGTCGGAACGGCCGACGGTGATCGAGGGCAGATGCTTCAAGTCGATCTTCAGCACCGCGAGGTCGGTTTCCGGGTCGCTGCCAATCACCCGGGCCAGGGTTTCCCGGCCATCCTTGAGCGCCACCACGATCTGGTCGGCACCGCTGGTCACATGGTTGTTGGTCAGCAGGTAGCCTTCCGGGCTCATGATCACGCCCGAACCGAGGCTCGACTCCATGCGCTTCTGCTTGGGCGAGTTGTCGCCGAAAAAGCGCCGGAACTGCGGATCCTCGAACAGCGGATGGTTCGGTTTGTTGATGACCTTGGTGGTGTACAGGTTGACCACCGACGGCGCGGCCGTGGTCACCGCATCGGCATAGGACACCGGGCCCTGTTGCATGATGGTGGTTTGCGGGGCTTGCTGCAGGTTGACGTCGAGGCTCGGGAGCCCGACCCACTGCGGGTAACGCTGGATGATCAATAGAGCGATAAGCACGCCGGCCAACAGCGGCCAGCCGGAAAAACGCAGCGCCTTGAGCATTAAGCACGTCCTGAAAGGTTGCAGGCGGTATGAGACCGCCCATAATGTCGCGCATTATACGAGGCCAAGCGCGCCTCCGAACGGGATATTTAGGAGTCTTTTATGGCCGTCGCCCTGAGCACCCTGGTCGAAGAAGCCGACCGTTACCTGAACAGTGCCAAGATTGCCGATTACTGCCCCAACGGCTTGCAGGTCGAAGGCCGGCCGCAGGTGATGCGCATCGTCAGTGGCGTCACCGCCAGCCAGGCGTTGCTCGACGCCGCGGTGGAGGCCAACGCCGATCTGGTGCTGGTGCATCATGGCTATTTCTGGAAGGGCGAGAATCCGTGCATCACCGGCATGAAGCAGCGTCGGTTGAAGACGTTGCTCAAGCACGATATCAGCCTGCTGTCCTACCACCTGCCGCTGGATCTGCACCCGGAAGTCGGGAACAACGTGCAGCTTGCTCGTCAGTTGGACATCACTGTCGAAGGCCCGCTGGACCCGGACAACCTCAAGGTTGTCGGCCTGGTCGGCTCCTTGAACGAACCGCTGACACCGCGGGATTTCGCCCGTCGCGTGCAGGAAGTCATGGGCCGCGAGCCATTGCTGATCGAAGGCAGCGAGATGATTCGTCGGGTGGGTTGGTGCACCGGTGGCGGCCAGGGTTACATTGACCAGGCGGTGTTGGCCGGCGTCGACCTGTACCTGTCCGGCGAAGCCTCCGAGCAAACCTTTCACAGCGCCCGGGAAAACGACATCAGCTTCATCGCCGCCGGTCACCATGCCACCGAGCGCTATGGCGTGCAGGCGTTGGGCGATTACCTGGCACGGCGTTTTGCCTTGGAACATATCTTCATCGATTGCCCGAATCCGATCTAACCCGGATTGCGGGTATATGAACCCCTGCAGGGGCTGGCTTGCCAGCGAAGACGTTCTTGAGAACGCCGCAAGATTCAAGGCCGCGTTCGCTGGCAAGCCAGCTCCTACAGGGGGGCTGCAGCACCCAAACGAGGGGGTATATTCATATACCCTTTCGATCTAGTTAGCGTCCTGATTAGAAGAGGTCGCTGTGCTAGGATTCCTCGCTCGAACACGGCCCGCTGGCCGTCCATAAGATCGTTTTCGTGAGTAGCCATGGTCGACAAACTGACGCATCTGAAACAGCTGGAGGCCGAAAGCATCCACATCATCCGCGAGGTCGCCGCCGAGTTCGATAACCCGGTGATGCTGTACTCCGTCGGTAAAGACTCCGCCGTAATGCTGCACCTCGCGCGCAAGGCATTCTTCCCGGGCAAACTGCCGTTCCCGGTGATGCACGTCGACACCCAGTGGAAGTTCAAGGAAATGTACGCGTTCCGCGACCGCATGGTTGAAGAACTTGGCCTGGACCTGCTGGTGCACGTCAATCCCGAGGGCGTGGCACAGGGCATCAACCCGCTGACCCACGGCAGCGCCAAGCACACCGATATCATGAAAACCGAAGGCCTCAAGCAGGCTCTCGACAAGTACGGTTTCGACGCCGCGTTCGGCGGTGCCCGTCGCGATGAAGAGAAGTCCCGGGCCAAAGAGCGCGTGTACTCCTTCCGTGACACCAAGCACCGCTGGGACCCGAAAAACCAGCGCCCGGAGTTGTGGAACGTCTACAACGGCAACGTCAACAAGGGCGAATCGATCCGCGTATTCCCGCTGTCGAACTGGACCGAACTGGACATCTGGCAGTACATCTACCTCGAAGGCATCCCGATCGTGCCGCTGTATTTCGCCGCCGAACGCGACGTCATCGAGATGAACGGCACCTGGATCATGATCGACGACGAACGCCTGCTCAATCACTTGAGCGACGAAGACAAGGCACGCATCGTCAAGAAAAAGGTCCGCTTCCGTACGCTCGGCGACTACCCGCTGACCGGTGCGGTCGAGTCCGAGGCCACCAGCCTGACCGACATCATTCAGGAAATGCTCCTGACGCGAACTTCCGAACGCCAGGGCCGGGTCATCGACCACGATGGCGCAGGCTCGATGGAAGAAAAGAAACGTCAGGGTTATTTCTAAGGGGTTGTCATGTCGCACGTATCTGATTTGATCAGCGAGGACATCCTCGCCTACCTGGGCCAGCACGAACGCAAGGAAATGCTGCGCTTTCTGACCTGTGGCAACGTCGACGACGGCAAGAGCACCCTGATCGGGCGCCTGCTGCACGACTCCAAGATGATCTACGAAGATCACCTGGAAGCCATCACCCGCGACTCGAAAAAAGTCGGCACCACCGGTGACGACATCGACCTGGCCTTGCTGGTCGACGGCCTGCAGGCCGAGCGTGAGCAGGGCATCACCATCGATGTCGCCTACCGCTATTTCTCCACCGCCAAGCGCAAGTTCATCATCGCCGACACCCCCGGCCATGAGCAGTACACCCGCAACATGGCCACCGGTGCGTCCACCTGTGACCTGGCGATCATCCTGATCGACGCCCGTTACGGTGTGCAGACCCAGACCCGTCGCCACAGCTTTATCGCGTCGTTGCTGGGGATCAAACACATTGTGGTGGCCGTCAACAAGATGGACATCAATGGCTTTGACCAAAGCGTGTTCGAGTCGATCAAGGCCGATTACCTGAAGTTCGCCGAAGGCATCGCCTTCAAGCCGACCACCATGGCCTTCGTGCCGATGTCGGCGCTCAAGGGCGACAACGTGGTGAACAAGTCCGAGCGCTCGCCGTGGTACACCGGCCAGTCGCTGATGGAAATTCTCGAAACCGTCGAAATCGCCAGCGACCGCAACTACACCGACCTGCGTTTCCCGGTGCAGTACGTCAACCGTCCGAACCTGAACTTCCGTGGTTTCGCCGGCACCCTGGCCAGCGGTGTCGTGCACAAGGGCGACGAAGTCGTGGTGCTGCCGTCGGGCAAGAGCAGCCGGGTGAAATCCATCGTCACCTTCGAAGGTGAACTGGAACACGCAGGTCCTGGCCAAGCGGTGACGCTGACCATGGAAGACGAGATCGACATCTCCCGCGGCGACTTGCTGGTACACGCCGACAACCAGCCGCAGGTGACCGACGCTTTCGACGCCATGCTGGTGTGGATGGCCGAAGAGCCGATGCTGCCGGGCAAGAAATACGACATCAAGCGCGCCACCAGTTACGTGCCGGGTTCGATCACCAGCATCGTCAACCGCGTTGACGTGAACACCCTGGAAGAAGGTCCGGCCAGTTCGTTGAACCTGAACGAGATCGGTCGGGTCAAGGTCAGCCTCGACGCCGCCATCGCACTGGATGGCTACGCGAGCAACCGCACCACCGGTTCGTTCATCGTCATCGATCGTCTGACCAATGGCACCGTGGCAGCCGGCATGATCATCGCTCAGCCGTTGAGCCATGGCACCAGCACCCACCACGGCAAACTGGCGCACGTCGCCACCGAAGAACGCGCCCAGCGCTTCGGCCAGCAACCGGCCACCGTGTTGTTCAGCGGCTTGTCGGGCGCGGGCAAAAGCACTTTGGCTTACGCAGTTGAACGCAAGCTGTTCGACATGGGCCGTGCGGTGTTTGTACTCGACGGCCAGAACCTGCGTCACGACCTGAACAAAGGTCTGCCACAGGATCGCGCCGGGCGTACCGAGAACTGGCGTCGTGCCGCGCACGTCGCGCGTCAATTCAACGAAGCCGGCCTGGTGACCCTGGCCGCCTTCGTTGCGCCAAGTGCCGAAGGTCGTGAGCAGGCCAGGGAACTGATCGGCAAGGAGCGCCTGCTGACGGTCTACGTCCAGGCCTCGCCGACGGTCTGTGCCGAGCGTGACCCGCAAGGCCTGTACGCGGCGGCCGGGGACAACATCCCGGGCGACTCCTTCCCGTACGACGTGCCGCTGGACGCCGACCTCGTGGTCGACACCCAGTCGCTGTCGCTGGAAGAAAGCGTCAAGCAAGTGCTGGACCTGCTGCGTCAGCGTGGCGCGATCTAAGCGCTAGCTGCACTTAAAGAACCCGCCGATGAGGGATCATCGGCGGGTTTTTTTGTGCCCGTAATATCGCTTTCGCTGCGATGCGGCGATCCGACAAGCCAGCTCCTACATGGATGCATGTTGTCACACCATTATCATACAACGCGGACCCCTGTAGGAGCTGGCTTGCCAGCGAAGAGGCCGGTACAGGCGCCCAAGACTTGGCAGAATAATCACACTGCATCTACCGCAACCCCCCCATCCTTCCCCAGCCAAAAGTAGTCCGCAAACTTCAACGCTGTAGGAAAACTCCATTTGTAACTTTTCCTATACGTAACTACCCGATTGACCATTCTTTGTCAGACCAGGATTACACCCGCCTCGGAAGTCGGTAACTGACATTAATTAAAGTGCCCAGGTAATATTCTCGGCAGATGAAGTGTGTTGTTTCGATCGAACGGATGCCGCTTCGGTAACACTTTAACTGCGGGAGGGTAAAGTATGCCGGTCAAGCTGGCTTCAGCTCTGGAAAGCATATTAACGCTCGACTCTAACCAACCCTTAGGTCTTCGTAGTCACTGCGTTTTCGGGGAGGATATTTCCAATTCGGGAGGCAAGGCCTTCGCAAATAGTGTTGTTTGCAGAGTGAGTGAGCTCGATTCTAAGTAGTGTTTGCGTTCATTAGAGTCGCTTGTGCTTTCGTCGGGAGTTGTGGTGTGGGATATAAAATATTCGATGTTCCCAGTGGTTATGTGCCTAGTGTTTTTGAAGTTGTTTTGTTGGTTGTTATTCTGATGTATTTTTCTATTATTTCCTTGTGGCACCTTGGTAAGGTGATAGAAGTTCCTTCGGCTCCAAGAAAAGTTGTTTTGGAACGCGCTTTTATATACAGGGATATTTCGAAGGCCTCAAAAATTACTTCGAATTTATATCTCAGGGTTGGGCCGGATGATGAAGCATATGATTATGTCATCGAGGCTTCTACTCAAGATATTCAGCGCTTGGATTTGGATAAGTCGCGAAAGCTATGGGTCGCTGTAGAGCCGGATCGGAGTAAACGATTTGTTTGGGGGGTGTATGATAATGAGCTAGGGTTGTTGATAAGTCGTAAGGATATTTTGGGGTGGGTGCAATACAGTAACTCCGCAAATTATTTTGTGGTTGTTACATGGGGTTTTCTGTCTCTGTATTTGCTATTTGTGCTTTTAAAACATGGTGTTTGGAATGGATTTTGGCGAAAAGGATAACGTGTGAAAATCGAGCAGATTGATAATGGAATATTTGTAATCGACGAGTTCTTAACTCAAATTGAAGAGGAAAGCATAAATATTCAGCTTAAAGGTGCGGTCTGGAGATACAACTGGCCAAATTATGAAGAGCTTCCCTTCATTAGACCCTGTTGGCATATTTTTATTGCCGGTAAAGGTCGTCCTGATAGGCAGTCTTGTGTAGAGGAACTGAACAGCAACGAATCATGGCGGTTCCTGATAGGGTTTTGGGAGCGGCTATCAAAATTACATGACTTCAACATTACCTTGCTGGGTGTTTATGCAAATGGCCAGACATTCGGACAAGACACGATTATTCACCGGGATAACAAAATTTATCCAGGGCTGACAGTTATCATTTTCTGTAATGAACATTGGCCTACCTGCTGGGGAGGGGAGCTTGTTTTCTATGATGATAAAAAAGAAAACGTTATCAAGTCTGTATTGCCTAAATCACGGAGAGTTGTGATTTTCGATGGGCGAATTCCCCATGCTGCAAGATCGCCTTCTGTGAAGTGTGATCAGGTAAGAATGACGCTTGCTTTCAAAACAGTTATTAAGGAGTAGTATATGGCAGGTAAGGCCGTAATACTTGTAGGTGTTGTCAATGACGGTGTAACTGTTGGCGCAGCTTCGACTGCAGTCTCAGATCAATTTCTAGTTAACGGGACTGGGATGGTGCTGTTGAATCAAACGGCGCAAACAGGCGCGCTGATAGCGAGTGTGACCTCCGTGACAAAGCTAGCGGGGCCTTATGTTCCGATTGTAAGCATGCCTGCCAATATAGTTGCGGGAACAATTACCTTTCTGAAAATTGGAATAGATATCAGGGGCGGCGCGAAACTCCAGGAGGGTGACGTTGTTAGTCTTGTCGGCAATGTTGCAGGTGTGATTGCTACAATGACAATATTGGGCGGGGCAGCACCTTGGATTATTGCAAGTTTAGGTATTGTTACTGTAGGAGTTGGGCTGTATTCAATTCGGGAAACTGAAACGTATAAAAAAATCACGAAAAGCGCAGCGAGCTTTTTTGAAGGCAATACATTGGATAGCTATCTTGACTATTCTTGCGCCCCCGATATGCAAATCGTTCATAGAAATACGTTGAGAGACGCATACGGTAATCAGATGCTTTCCTGTCAATGGATATCTGAAACTGGAGAGTTGCAGGCGTTCCCGATGGCTGTTCCCCCTGAAGGCATTGGTAACGGTGTTGGTGGAGAAGGGGTAGAGGTATCAGAGGCACCAGAGGTGCCAGAGGTGCCAGAGGTAGAGGCTGAGGGTGATAGTGGAGGTATTGGTAGCAGTTTTTATCCCCCTACAGTACCTGTCACACCTGCACCCCCTCCTGAAACAATCCCAGTAGTTACCATTGGTCCTCTTGATTTTGGTGACGGAAGTTCTGGTGCTGACGATAATGGTGATGAGTATGGTTGCTGTACAGGAGGAAGTGATGGTTATGTTTAGTGGTTCGCATTCATAAGTTCATATTTTGCCAATAAAACCCGCCGATGAGTAATCATCGGCGGGTTTTATTGTGCCCTTCAGATCGTCTTCGCGAGCAAGCTCGCTCCCACTATTTATCTTCAGGGCACACAAAATGTGTATTCCCAAGAGATCCAATATGGGAGCGAGCTCGCTCGCGATAGGGCCAGACCAGCAACCTTAAGACTTGGCGGGATACTCCCGATGCATCTGCTCCAGCAGCGCATCCTTATCCAACCACAACTGATTGATCCACCCCTGAAACTGCAATCGATACTCCCCATCCTGCTCATAATTCTTGCCGATAAACTCCGGCGGAATCTTCACCTCCTGGAAATGCACCACCACATCCTTCACGTTCCCGCAGAGCAAATCCCAATACCCCGGACGTCCGCCCGGGTAGTGAATTGTCACGTTGACGATCGACTCCAGCTGCTCGCCCATCGCATCCAGCACAAACGCGATGCCACCGGCCTTGGGCTTGAGCAGGTACTTGAACGGGGATTTCTGCTGCGCATGTTTGGCTTCGGTAAAGCGCGTGCCTTCGACGAAATTGAAAATGCCCACCGAGTCATGGCGGAACTTCGCACAGGTCTTGCGCGTGGTTGCCAGGTCCTTGCCTTTCTTCTCCGGGTGCTTTTCCAGGTAGGCCTTGGAGTAGCGCTTCATGAACGGAAAGCCCAGCGTCCACCAGGCCAGGCCAATCACCGGGACCCAGATCAGCTCCTGCTTGAGAAAGAACTTCAGCGGCTGGATGCGCCGGTTGAGCACGTACTGCAGCACCATGATGTCGACCCAGCTCTGATGATTGCTGGTGATCAGGTACGAGTGGCGATAGTCCAGGCTTTCGAGACCGCTGAGGTGCCAGCGGGTGCGGCAGACCAGGTCCATCCAGGCTTTGTTGTTGCTGATCCAGGCTTCATGGGTATGGCTCATCAGCCAGCGCGTGAAGCGCTGGGCGAGGGCGAAGGGCAATACCTTGAAGATCGCCACGCAGAACAGGAACGAGCACAGCAGGATGGTGTTGAGCGCCAGCAACAGCGATGCAATCACGCCGCGTACGGCGGCAGGCAGGAAATCGAGCATTTAAAGGTCCACAGGTCGGTTGGCCGCTTGAATCGCGGTCAACGCGATGGTGTAGACGATGTCATCGACCTGGGCGCCGCGGGGCAGGTCGTTCACCGGTTTGCGCAGGCCTTGCAGCATTGGCCCGAGGCTGACGCAGTCGGCGCTGCGTTGCACGGCCTTGTGGGTGGTGTTGCCGGTGTTGAGGTCGGGGAACACGAACACCGTGGCGCGACCGGCCACCTGGCTGTTCGGCGCCAGTTGCCGGGCGACGGTTTCGTTGGCGGCGGCGTCGTATTGCAGCGGGCCGTCGATCAGCAGCGAGTGCTGTTGTTCATGGGCGAGCAACGTGGCCTCGCGCACCTTCTCGACTTCTTCGCCGCTGGCCGATTCCCCGCTGGAGTAGCTGATCATCGCCACGCGCGGGGTGATGCCGAATGCGGCTGCCGAATCAGCGCTTTGCAGGGCGATCTCCGCCAGTTCGCTGGCGCTCGGGTGCGGGTTCATCACGCAGTCGCCGTAGACCAGCACCTCTTCGGGAAACAGCATGAAGAACACCGACGACACCAGGGTGCAGCCCGGCGCGGTCTTGATCAGCTGCAGGGCCGGGCGGATGGTGTTGGCGGTGGAGTGAATGACCCCGGACACCAGGCCATCGACTTCATCCAGCGCCAGCATCATGGTGCCGATCACCACGGTGTCTTCCAGTTGTTGCTCGGCCATTGGCGCGTTCAGGCTTTTGGTCTTGCGCAGCGCCACCATCGGCTCGACGTACCGCTCGCGGATCAGGTCCGGGTCGAGAATCTCCAGCCCCGGCGGCAGCTCGATGCCCTGGGCGCGGGCCACGGCTTCCACGTCCGCGGGTTTGGCCAGCAACACGCAGCGGGCAATGCCGCGCGCCTGGCAGATCGCCGCGGCCTGCACGGTCAACGGCTCGCTGCCTTCGGGCAGGACGATGCGCTTGTTGGCGGCCTGGGCACGCTGGATCAGTTGATAGCGGAACACCGCCGGCGACAGGCGCATTTCCCGTGGCGTGCCGCAGCGCTGGTGCAGCCAGTTGGCGTCGAGGTGGCTGGCGACGAAATCGGTGATGATCTCCGCACGTTCGCGGTCGTCGATCGGGATTTCCTTGTTCAGGCCGTTCAGCTGGTTGGCGGTGTCGTAGGAACCGGTGCTCACCGACAACACCGGCAGGCCCGCCTGCAACGCACCGCGACACAGGTCCATGATGCGCGGGTCGGGCAGGGTGTCGCTGGTCAGCAGCAGGCCGGCCAGGGGCACGCCATTCATGGCCGCGAGGCTGACGGCGAGGATGATGTCGTCGCGATCGCCGGGGGTCACCACCAGCACGCCGGGCTTGAGCAGCTCCACGGTGTTGCGCATGGTGCGGGCGCAGATGATGATTTTGGTCATGCGCCGGGTTTCGTAATCACCGGCATTGAGGATCTGCGCGCCCATCAGGTCGGCGACGTCGCGGGTGCGCGGCGCGTTGAGTTCCGGCTGGAACGGAATGCAGCCGAGCAATCTGAAATCGCCGCTGCGCAGCAAGGGCGAGTGTTCCTTCATGCGCGCGGCGAAGGCTTCCATGCTTTCGTCGGTCTTGACCTTGTTGAGGATCACGCCGAGGACTTTCGGGTCTTTCGGTCCGCCGAACAATTGCGCCTGCAGTTCCACCCGGCCGGACAGTTCGGCCAGCACTTCGTTTTCCGGGGCAGAGACCAGGATCACGTCGGCGTCGAGGCTTTTGGCCAAGTGCAGATTGACCCGTGCGGCATAACTGGCGCTACGGGTCGGGACCATGCCTTCGACGATCAGCACGTCCTTGCCGATGGCGGCCTGCTGATACAGGGTGATGATTTCTTCGAGCAGCTCGTCGAGCTGGCCGTCGCCGAGCATGCGCTCGACATGGGCCAGGCCCAAGGGCTGCGGCGGTTTCAAGCCGTGGGTGCGGGCCACCAGTTCGGTGGAGCGTTCAGGCCCGGTATCACCCGGATGGGGCTGGGCAATCGGTTTGAAAAAGCCGACCTTGAGGCCGGCCCGCTCAAGGGTACGCACCAGCCCGAGGCTGATGGAGGTCAGACCCACACCAAAATCGGTGGGTGCGATAAAAAAAGTCTGCATGCGAATTCTCTGGGGGTGCATGGCAATGGTGACAACTTATGACGGGTCGTCTACCGAATTTCAGTCGTCAAGGTTATCGCTTACAGAGCCTTGTGCACACCAACCGCAAGCAAAGGGCTGGCCTATTTTTTCATTGCGCAGCAAAGGGTTCAGCACCCAGGCCCGGGACTGCCACGGTGGCTGGTGGCGCAGGTGCTGAGTGTGGCCGCAGGAAAGCTCGGCCACCCAGTGGCCGTCTTCGTCCTGATGGAAGCCTGTAACAGTCGAGCCTTTCGCTGCGGTCCGTCTGTCCGGGTTGTGTTCGCTTTCGGGCGATTGCTTCGCTAAACTGGGTCTTTCAATATTCTTATGCAAAAGGTCTCGCCCCATGCTGATCGCCGCCAATAAGGCTGTCTCCATCGACTATACCCTGACCAACGACGCTGGTGAGGTCATCGACAGCTCCGCCGGCGGCGCGCCGCTGGTCTACCTGCAAGGCGCAGGCAACATCATTCCAGGCCTGAACGGGCCCTGGACGGCAAGGCAGTCGGTGACGAACTGACGGTCGCCGTAGAACCTGAAGATGCCTACGGCGAGTACGCTGCCGAACTGGTCAGCACCCTGAGCCGCAGCATGTTCGAAGGCGTCGACGAACTGGAAGTGGGCATGCAGTTCCACGCTTCCGCGCCGGACGGCCAGATGCAGATCGTCACCATTCGCGATCTGGATGGCGACGACGTCACCGTCGACGGCAACCACCCGTTGGCCGGTCAGCGCCTGAATTTCCAGGTCAAGATCATCGACATCCGTGATGCCAGCCAGGAAGAAATCGCTCATGGCCACGTCCATGGCGAAGGTGGCCATCATCACTGATTTTCTGCGCTAAGCTTTCGAGTACTGGAGAGGCGCCCGAGGGCGCCTTTTTAGTCCGCGGCTGTCCTTGATGGCACCGCCAAGTGGCTGTTTTGAGAAGAACGGGAATCTGGAGTTCGTCATGAGTGCTTTTCACGACCTTAAATTGACAGCCCTGGATGGTCAGGAGCTACCGCTGGCACCCCTCAAGGGGCGCGTCGTGCTTGTGGTCAACGTCGCCTCCAAATGTGGTTTGACCCCACAGTACGCGGCGCTGGAAAACCTTTATCAGAAATACGAAGCCAAGGGTTTCAGTGTGCTGGGCTTGCCGTGCAACCAGTTTGCCGGGCAGGAACCGGGCACCGAGCAAGAAATCCAGGCGTTTTGCGAACTCAACTATGGCGTGACCTTTCCGTTGTCCAGCAAGCTGGAAGTCAACGGCCACGATCGCCATCAGTTGTACCGTCTGCTGGCGGGCGAGGGCGCCGAGTTCCCGGGTGACATCACCTGGAACTTTGAAAAATTCCTGCTCGGCAAGGATGGACGCGTGCTCGCGCGGTTCTCGCCGCGTACACCGCCGGATGATCCTGCGGTCGTCCAGGCGATCGAAAAAGCCCTGAGCTGACATCTCTTTGTAGGAGCTGGCTTGCCAGCGATGTACCTGAGAGCGCCGCGCAGTATCAGGCTCGCAGCGTTATCGTTGACGACCATCGCGTGTAGGAGCTGGCTTGCCAGCGATGTACCTGAGAACGCCGCGCAGTATCAGGCTCACAGCGTTATCGTTGACGACCATCGCGAGCAGCTCGCTCCTACATTATTCATACCTTTTGAACCTTAATCACCGCAATCAATAGTGCTGTTCAATCTGTCGCGCGCTCAATATTATACTCGTCATAAAATATTTCCTCGTGGAGCGCCCCCATGCCCGTCAAAGCCCTGTTCAAACCGTTCCACCTCGGCACCCTCGAACTGCCGACCCGGGTCGTCATGGCCCCGATGACCCGCTCGTTTTCGCCGGGCGGCGTGCCCAATTCCAAAGTGATCGAGTACTACCGTCGTCGCGCCGCCGCCGGCGTCGGGTTGATCATCAGCGAAGGCACCACCATTGGGCACAAGGCGTCCAACGGCTACCCGAACGTACCGCACTTCTACGGTGAAGCAGCATTGGCCGGCTGGAAGAAAGTCGTCGACGCGGTCCACGCCGAAGGCGGCAAGATCGTGCCTCAGCTGTGGCATGTCGGCAGTGTGCGCCGCATCGGCACCGAGCCGGATGCCAGCGTGCCGGGTTACGGTCCGTCGGAAAAACTCAAGGACGGTCAGGTCGTGGTTCGCGGCATGAGCAAACAGGACATCCAGGAGGTGATCGCTGCGTTTGCCCAGGCGGCCAAAGACGCGCAGAGCATCGGCATGGACGGCGTGGAAATCCATGGTGCCCACGGCTATCTGGTCGACCAGTTCTTCTGGGAAGGCAGCAACCAGCGCACTGACGAATACGGCGGTAGCCTGGCCAGCCGTTCGCGTTTCGCCATCGAACTGATTCAGGCGGTGCGTGCAGCGGTCGGTGAAGGGTTCCCGATCATCTTCCGTTTCTCCCAGTGGAAGCAGCAGGATTACACCGCGCGCCTGGTGCAAACCCCGCAAGCGCTGGGCGAGTTCCTCAAGCCATTGTCCGACGCAGGCGTGGACATTTTCCACTGCTCGACGCGCCGTTTCTGGGAGCCGGAATTCGACGGTTCCGAACTGAACCTGGCAGGCTGGACGCGCAAGCTCACCGGCAAGCCGACCATCACGGTCGGGAGTGTCGGCCTGGATGGCGAGTTCCTGCAGTTCATGGTCAACACCGACAAGATCGCCCAGCCGGCCAGTCTGGAAAAACTGCTGGAGCGGTTGAACAATGATGAGTTCGATCTGGTGGCGGTGGGGCGTGCGCTGCTGGTGGATCCGGATTGGGCGCAGAAAGTGCGGGACGGGCGTGAAGAGGACATCCTGCCGTTCAGTCGTGAGGCGTTGATGACATTGGTTTAAGCAGCGCCTGGAAGGGCCTCTTCGCTGGCAAGCCAGCTCCTACAGGGTTCCTGGTGTTCACATATCATGTGGTCGCACAAATCCTGTAGGAGCTGGCTTGCCAGCGAAGACGGCCTTAATGTCAGCAAAAATTCAGGGCATGGTCGGTGCATTCGGCACCACCAACTCCCCCACGCAAGCCCCCCGCAACTGCCCCTCGAACTGCTCGATAATCGCCGCCCATCCCTGGCGACTCGCATGCTGCCGCGCATTGAGCCGCACGCAGCGCAAGGTCTCCTCCTCCTCGAGCAACCACACCGCGGCATCGCAAAACGCCTCTTCATCCCCCGGCATCGCCAGTACGCCGTTGTAGCCATGGCGAATATGCTGAGCGGCCGCGGCCATATCGTAGGCCACCACCCCCAGCCCCGAAGCGAGCGCCTCAAGCACCACATTGCCGAAGGTTTCGGTCAGGCTCGGAAACAGAAAAAGATCCGCCGACGCATAGTGACTGGCCAAGGCTTCGCCGCGTTGCGAGCCACAGAAAATCGCCTCGGGCAGTTCCTTCTCCAGAATCACGCGTTGCGGCCCGTCACCCACCACGATCAACTTGATCGTACGCTTTGGATAAGCCGCTTTCAGCGCATCAAAACTGCGCCTGAGCAAACCGGTATTCTTCTCCGGTGCCAAGCGTCCTACGTGGATGACGGCGATGTCGTTCTCCGCCAGTCCCCACTGTTCGCGCAGTGACTGCAGCCGTTTGGCCGGATGAAACAACTGGCTGTCGACACCTCGCGACAACAGCGCCAGGCGCTCGAAATGCCGACGTTCCAGCTCCAGGCGCTGGCTGATGCTTGGCACCAGGGTCAGGGTCGAACGGTTGTGAAACCAGCGCAGGTAGTGGGTCAGCAGGCGCGTCAGCAAGCCCAGCCCGTACTGGCTGGTGTATTGCTGGAAATTGGTGTGAAAGCCGCTGACTACGGAGATCCCCAGGCGCCGCGCCGCGCGCAATGCGGACAGTCCCAACGGTCCTTCCGTGGCGATGTACAGCACGTCCGGCCGATGGCGTTTCCAGCGGCGCAGCAACTTGTGCATCGATGACTGCCCCCATTGCAAACCGGGATAACCCGGCAGCGGCCAGCCCCGGCACAACAGCAATTCATCGTCGCTGCCCAGCTGCTGGTCGCCCACCTGTCGCGGCCGCACCAGTTCCACCTGGTGCCCGCGCGCGCGCAGGCCGTCGCACAAGCGGCCGAGGGTGTTGGCCACGCCGTTGATTTCGGGAGGAAAGGTTTCGGTGATCAGAGTGATATGCAGAGCTGTCGTCATGACCCCAGTATCGGCTGAGGCCATGTCGTCATTGTGGCGGTTTGATGATGGATTTATGACCCGCTCAGCGCTGGACCACCAGGTTTTCCGCGCCGCGCTCACGGACCCAGAACAGCGTCGCCCCCGCCACGGCGGCCGGCATCATCAGGATGTTGACCACCGGGATCAGCAGCACCAGGTAAACGCTTCCGCCGAAACTCATGCTCTGCCAGCGTTTCTGCCGCAGCCAGGCGAGCATCTCGTTCCAGCCCAGCTTGTGGTTATCCGCCGGGTAGTCGATGTACTGGATCGCCATCATCCACACCCCGAACAACAGCCACAGCGGCGCGGCGATGATGTTGACCACCGGGATGAACGAGAGGATGAACAAGCCGATGGCGCGGGGCAGGAAGTAGCCCAGCTTGCGCATTTCCCGGGCGAAGGTGCGGGGAACCATGGCAATCAGTTCACCCCAACTGAAGGCCGGGAAGTCGTCGGTGCCGCGCACCACCACTTCGACTTTCTCCGCCAGGAAACCGTTGAACGGCGCGGCGATGACATTGGCGAGCATGGTGAAGGTGAAAAACACCATCAACACCACCAGCACCACGAACAGCGGCCAGAGGACATAACTGAGAAAGCTCAGCCATTCAGGCAGGGACGGCATCAAGGTCTCGACCCACAGGCTGAATTGATGGCTGGCCAAATAGATCAATCCGACGAACAGCACCAGGTTGATCGCCAGCGGCAACAAGACGAACAAGCGCAGGCTGGGGCTGAGGACCAGCCGGAGGCCTTCGCGCAGGTATTGCGGGCCGGACAGAACGGGGGCGGGCATATCGAGCTCCGAGCAAAGGGGAAACGCGCCGACCTTACCGGCTTTGCCTGACAGGCGAAAGCGTGGCGGTGACATCGACATTAACAGTAACAAAGGCGTCTATATCTGCACCGTGACTGGATAGAGACCGCCTATGAGCTGGATTGTTAAACCGTATTTCCTTAATCTTCGCCCCCTCGATACGCTGCACCCATTCTTTTTACAGGATTGTCGAGCCAAGCCTTCCCCAAGTGCTTTCAACGATCCTTTTTTATTCCCGCCGGCAACCCGGCGTTCCGCGCCAGGTATTCCAGGCCGGTCAACAGGAGCAGGTCATGTCTGAAGTCCGTCATTCGCGAGTGATTATTCTCGGTTCCGGCCCTGCCGGTTACAGCGCCGCCGTCTATGCCGCCCGTGCCAACCTCAAGCCTTTGCTGATCACCGGCATGCAGGCCGGCGGTCAATTGACCACCACCACCGAAGTCGACAACTGGCCGGGCGATGTCCATGGCCTGACCGGCCCGGCGCTGATGGAGCGCATGAAAGAGCACGCCGAGCGCTTTGAAACCGAGATCGTCTTCGATCACATCAATGCCGTGGACTTCGCTGCCAAGCCATACACCCTGACCGGCGACAGCGCGACCTACACCTGCGACGCGCTGATCATCGCCACTGGCGCCAGCGCCCGTTACCTCGGCTTGCCGTCGGAAGAAGCGTTCATGGGCAAAGGCGTTTCGGCCTGCGCGACCTGCGACGGTTTCTTCTATCGCAACAAGCCAGTGGCCGTGGTCGGTGGCGGCAACACCGCTGTCGAAGAAGCGCTGTACCTGGCGAACATCGCCAGCACTGTGACCTTGATCCACCGTCGCGAAACCTTCCGCGCCGAGAAGATCCTGATCGACAAGCTCAATGCCCGGGTGGCCGAAGGCAAGATCGTCCTGAAATTGAACGCGACCCTGGACGAAGTGCTGGGCGACAACATGGGCGTGACCGGTGCTCGCCTGAAGAACAACGATGGCAGCTTCGACGAGCTGACTGTCGACGGTGTGTTCATCGCCATCGGCCACACCCCGAACACGTCGTTGTTCGAAGGCCAGCTGACGTTGAAAGACGGTTACCTGGTGGTGCAGGGCGGCCGTGACGGCAACGCGACGGCCACCAGCCTGGAAGGTATCTTTGCCGCCGGTGACGTGGCTGACCACGTTTACCGTCAGGCCATCACCTCGGCCGGCGCCGGCTGCATGGCGGCACTGGATGCCGAGCGTTACCTCGATGATCTGCAGAACGCCAAGTTCTGATTTCGTCGCCATGAAAAAACCGGCTTCGGCCGGTTTTTTTGTATCCACGACAAGTGCGCGTCCACCACATCTCCTGTAGGCGCTGGCTTGTCGGATCGCCGCACCGCAGCGAAGGCATCCGTTCAGTCGAAAAATTTTCCAGCTGACCCACCGCTTTCGCTGGCAAGCCAGCTCCTACACGGATTGTGTTGGCCGCGTCGATTGCGTTCAGCCGCGCAACCGCTCCTGGACAAAATCCATCACCTTCAACGATTGGTAAATCGCATTCGCCGCAACCCGTCCGAATGGCCCCCCGTTCCAGTCCAGCAGGTACGGCTTGAACAACTCATGCCGCGCCGTTTCCCCACACACCGCCTCGGCAATCACCCGGCCGCCAATCGAGCCGGTGTTCAAACCATGGCCACCAAACGAGGTGCAGGCCCAGACGCCTGGTTCGAGCATTCCCAGGTTGGGCATTTTGTTGGTGGAGTAACCCATCAGGCCAGACCAGGCCAGTTCGATGTTCACCGGCGCCAATTGCGGATAGACCGAAACCATGTCCGCCTTGAGCATCGCCGCCAGCGCGTGTTCGTTCTGTTCGTTGCGGGTGGTGATGCGTCCGCCCCACAGCAGGCGATCGCCTTCGACGATGCGGTAGTAGTCCGATGCGCGGCGGTCGTCGGAAAACGCGGCACCGGAGTCGAGAATGTTTTTGATCGAGTCGCCCAGGTGTTCGGTCAGCACCACGTAGGTCGCGATAGGCAGGTAGGCGCGGCTGAGTTTTTGCAGCTCCGGGCCGCCGTAGCCACCGGCGCAGAACACCAGGTCCTGGCAGTGCACGGTGCCGTGGGCGGTCTGGACGATTTTGTTGGCGCCTGCGCAACGCCAGGCGAGCATTTTCGATTGTTCGAAAATCCGTCCCCCGCTCGCTTCGATGGCCAAGGCCAGGCCCAGGCAATAATTCAGCGGGTGGAAGTGCAGGGCATTGGGGTCTTCGACCCCCTGGAAATAGCGCGAAGTGTGCGCCCGTTCGCGGACTTGGGCGGTGTCGAGGTAGTTGAGCGAGTAGCCGAAGTCCCGGCGCATGCTATCGATATGGCTTTTCACGCCAACGCTGTCGTCGTAGCGCTTGACCCGAATCGTACCGGCGGATGGATCACAACCGGACAGCGCCAGTTCGGCAATGTTGCGCCGGACGATTTCCACGCCTTCGACCGACATCTGGAACAGCGCCTTTGCGTGTTTCAGTCCAAGTTTCTTGCGGATCGCCCCCGATCCTTCGGCCCAGCCCGGTGAGACGACCCCGCCGTTTCGACCGGACGCGCCCCAGGCGACTTGATGGGCTTCAAGGATAATCACGCGTTTGCCGCGTCGACTCAGTTCCAGGGCGGCGGTCAGGCCGGCAATCCCGGCGCCGATGATGCAGACGTCGCAGGTTTGATCGGCGTTCAGTTCAGGCCTGGTTGCGCGGGGCAGCGAGGTTTGGGAATACCAGGTGGTGGGGAAGGACATGGTCAATCCTTGAGAAACTGTTTTTTTGTAGGAGCGAGCTCGCTCGCGAAAAACGCAGGAGCGCCGCGTGCATTCAGACTGCCTGCGTCATCGTTGACGTCCTTCGCGAGCGGGCTCGCTCCTACAGGGGGCAGGTGTTTAGTTGACCGTTGAATAATCCACGCCATACCACTTGTTCGACAGCTTGGTCAGCGTGCCGTCCTTGTGCATCGCGCCGATGATTTCACTCAGCTTGGCCTTCAACTCCGGGTCACCCTTGTCGGTAGCAATCGCCAGCGGTTCGTAGAATACGATGCTGTTGTCGACGGCCCGCAGCGGGTAATTCTTTTTGATCGCCGCTTCCAGGGTGCTGCGTTGCGTGAGGATGCCATCAAGACGAACGCCGTCGCCCAGACGCAAGTCATCCAGCGGGCCGAGGGAGCCGGCATAGGTTTTCATTTTCTTGGTCTGCACGTCATAAACCACTGGCGGCACGTCAGTGGTTTCGATGGCCAGCGCCTGGCTGAAATAGTCCTCGGAGGTGGTGCCGCCTTCGACGCCGATGGTCTTGTCATTGAGCGCTTTGTGGTCGGTCAACGCCGATTTGGTATGGACTGCAAACACATACGGCACGTAGTAATAGGTCGCGGGGAAGTCGAGGATCCGCGCGCGACTTTTGGTGGCGGTCATCGAGCCCACCGACATGTCCCAGCGCCCGTTCCACTTGCCCGCGGTGATCACGTCCCAGTCAGGGGTGATGAATTTGACCTCGACCCCCAGACGCTTGGCGATCTCCTTGGAGACGTCGATATCGAACCCGTCGATTTCATTCTTGTCGTTGATAAAACCCTGGGGTGGCCAGGTCGCCGACGTGGCGACGGTCATGGTCTTGCTGCTCTGGATCTTGTCCAGGACGGCGCCAGCGTTGGCGGCGCCGATGAACGCCAGCGAGAGTGCGGCGGCTAACAGGTGTTGTTTGCTGATCATGTCCATCTCCACTTATCGTTATTGTTTTGGGGCGGCAAAGCGGTGCTCAGTGACCAATGATCTGTGACAGGAACTGTTGTGCGCGTTCGGTCTGCGGGTTGTTGAAAAATTCGGCGGGGGTGGCTTGCTCGATAACCTGGCCCTGGTCCATGAACAGCACGCGGTCGGCGACCTTGCTGGCAAAACCCATCTCGTGGGTCACGCAAATCATGGTCATGCCATCGGTGGCCAATTCGCCCATCACGTCCAGCACTTCGTGGACCATTTCCGGGTCCAGGGCCGAGGTCGGCTCATCGAACAGCATGACCTTGGGGTTCATGCACAGCGCCCGGGCAATCGCCACGCGCTGTTGCTGACCCCCCGACAATTGCGACGGGTATTTGTCGGCATGCTCGGCTATGCGCACCCGCTCCAGGTACACCTGGGCGCGTTTTTTCGCCTCGGCGGACGACACGCCTTGCACCAGTTGCGGGGCCAGGGTCAGGTTGTCCATCACGCTCAAATGCGGGAACAGGTTGAAACTCTGGAACACCATGCCGATCTCCCTGCGCACGGCGCTGACACTTTCCGCCTCGCTGGTGAGGGTGATGCCGTTGACCTGAATCTGGCCTTTCTGGAAGTTCTCCAGGTGGTTGATGCAGCGAATCATCGTCGACTTGCCTGAGCCCGAGGGGCCGCACACCACCAGGATTTCTCCGGTGGCGACGGTCAGGTCGACATCGCGCAAGGCGTGAAAATTGCCGTACCACTTGTTCAGGCCAGTGATGGAAATCATGGAAGGGCTGGTCTGCGCAGCAGGTACCAGGTCGGGCAGTTCAGCGGTATTGGTCCGAGTCATCAGCCATTCAACCCCTTGCTATGGATCGATTGACCCGTTTTTCGATCCGCGCCTGCACCCGTTCAAGGATGAACGACAGCGCCCAGTAAATCATCGCGGCGGTGATCAGCATTTCCAGGTGGCGGAAGTCCGCGCGGCCCTGGGTCTTGGCCAGGTACATCAGTTCCCAGACGCCGATCACCGACACCAGCGAACTGTCCTTGAGCATGGCGATGAACTGGTTGCCGGTGGGCGGGATGATCACCCGCAAGGCTTGCGGCATGATCACCCGGCTCAGGGTCTTGAACGGGTTGATGCCCAGCGCCCGGGAAGCTTCCCACTGGCCAACCGGAATGCTCTGGATGCCTGCGCGAAAAATCTCGGTCATGTAGGCGCCGTAACACAGCGACAGCGCAAGAATGCCCGCCGGCACCGCGTCGACCACATAACCGAGCTGCGGCAGTCCCAGGTAAATCAGGTAGATCTGGATCAGCAACGGCACGCCGCGAAAGAACGAGGTATAGAACGAGGCGATGGCATTGGCCAGGCCGTTGTTCGACAGCTTGGCCACGGCACCGATCAATGCCAGGACGAAGGCAATCACAATCGCGATGGCGGAAATGTACAGCGTGGTGGCAGCGCCCTGGATGATCAGGAAGCCGATCTTGTCGAGGATGAAACTGTAGGACAGGTCGAAGGTGTCGAAGAACGCCAGGAACAGGATCAACAATTCGATCCAGACCACGGTGGTCTGCACCTTGAACTTCAAGCGCCCGAGGACGTGGAAGTTCAGCGTGCCCAGTGCGGCGATGCCCAGGCCCATGGCGATATTGCGTGCGGTCAGGCTGTCCGGGGCATTGCCCAGCAGCGGATGCAGGAAGTGACTGAGGGCGCTGTTACCCAGGTTCATCAGGTAGGAGCCGAGAAACAGCACCACGGCGACGCCAAGCAGGAATTGAGGATCGTTGGACTTTTTCTTATAAATTATATTGTCGTGATACATGACGACCTCAGGTGTGTAGGTGGCAGTGATCTCGCTTGATGAACGGGGGGTTGACTGATCCAAACGCTCAGGTGATCTGCTTTTTGTAGGAGCCGGCTTGCCGGCGAAGGCGTCCCCAAGATCGCCTGCGCCAAGTCGGATCGACGCATTGCTGGCGCCTGCAGCAAGGTCTTTAGCCAGTATTGCGGCGCATTTTCAGGGACCGCAAGCGAACATAATTCGCTACGTCAGTCCCTGATCGTAGTTTGCTTTTCAGGAAAGCCTGGCGAGGCATGCCTCAAGAATGTCCAGTCCTTCCTCCAGCACCGCCGCTTCAGTGGTCAGCGGTGCCAGCAGCCGGATGATGTGACGCGACTTGCCGCTGGGCATCAGCAGCAAACCCGCGTCGCGCGCCAACGCCAACAGTTGCGTCAACTGCGCCGATGCCGGAGTGCCGTCGCATGATCAGCTCGATGCCGCGCATCGCCCCGACGCCGGTCAGGCGACCCAGATACGGCGACAGCTTGCGGGTGCGCCAGGCTTGGTAGCGGCTGACAATCGCTTCTTCCTGTTGCGCACCCCAGGCGTGCAGATGCGCGTCGGTCATTTCGTCGAGCGTCGCCAATGCCGCGGCGCAGGCAATGGGATTGCCCGAGTAAGTGCCGCCCAGTCCGCCCTTCGGCAACGTGTCGAGCAGCGCCTTGCGCCCGACCACCGCCCCCAGCGGCACGCCACCGGCGATGCTTTTGCCCAGCAGGATCAGGTCCGGCTCGATGCCCAGTCGCGAGAACGCAAAGCGTTGCCCGGTGCGACCGAAGCCGGACTGGATTTCATCGGCGATCAACAGGATGTTCTTGTCATCACAGAAGCGCCGCAGCACCTGGGCGAACTCCACGTCCATCGCCAGGAAGCCCGCTTCGCCCTGCACCGGTTCGACGATAAAACAGGCCACGTCCTCGACGTCGATTTCGACGCTGAACAGGCGCTCCATGGCTTTCAAGGCCTCGGCGCAGCTCACGCCGTTGTCTTGACTGGGGAAGGGCAGGTGGTACACCGGACCCGGCAACACGCCGACTTTCTGTTTGTAGGGCGCGACTTTGCCGTTGAGGTTGAGCGTGGCCAGCGTGCGGCCATGGAAGGCGCCATCGAAAGCAATGATGGCGGTGCGGCCGGTGGCGCCACGGACGATCTTCAGGGCGTTTTCCGCCGCTTCCGCGCCGCTGTTGGTCAGCATGCCGCTCACCGGGTAGTCCACCGGGATAAACGCGGCGAGACGATCCATCAGTTCGATGTAGGGAACATGAGGCGCGGCGTTGAACGCGTAGTGGGTCAGTCGCGTGGCCTGTTCACGGATGGCTTCGACGATGCGCGGATGGCAATGGCCGAGGTTCAGTACGCCGATGCCGCCGACAAAGTCGATGTAGCGTTTGCCGTCGGTGTCCCAGACCTCGGCATTCTTGCCGTGGCTGAGGGTGATGGGGTGCACGATGTTGATCGACCGGCTGATGGTTTCGCTGCTCATGAATGCCTGACTCTGAAGAAGGGATGCTTCTTTTTATCTAAGCCGTGAGCAGCGGTACCCGGCAAACGAAATAAAGTCGCCGGGTCAATCTTAAAAGTCGGGATGTGGTTTGCGCGCTATGCAAATCATCCGGACAACGCAGAACCTTGTAGGCGCTGGCTTGCCAGCGAAGGGGCCCTCGAGTCGTGTATCGCCCTTGAGGACGCCTTCGCTGGCAAGCCAGCTCCTACAGGGGGTTACCGGCGGGTCAGTGGCTGCTGGGTGAACTTCACGCCAGCCAGGCCATGGGCAATCAACGCACGGATATTGCCGTGGTCGCTGCCCTCAGGCGTCGCCACGACCGAACGATAATGCTCGCCAAACGCCAACAGCGCTTCCTCATCGCTCAGACCTTCCAGCAGTGCCAGGCCCAGGGTCTTGCACGAACCTTCGTTCTGCCCGGCGGCGTTTTCCACGCCGCCATTGCTGAACGCCTGAGGCTGATAGTCGTAGCCGGCGGCGATGAAGGCCAGGGTGTCGGCGAAAACGTGTGCGCCGCTCTTGAGGCTGGCGCGCAGGGTGTTCAAATCACTCATTGGGTTTTCCTTTGGCGAACGCCGCTTGTTGTTCGGCGCTGGCTTCCTGCTGGTATTGGGCTTTCCACTCGGCGTACGGCATGCCGTAGACCACTTCGCGGGCGTCATCGAGGCTGACCTCGATCTGGCGTTCGTCGGCAGCGGCCTTGTACCACTTGGACAAGCAGTTGCGGCAGAAACCGGAGAGGTTCATCAGGTCGATGTTCTGCACATCCTTGCGGCTGTCCAGGTGGGCGACCAGCCGGCGGAAGGCGGCGGCTTCAAGTTCCAGGCGTTGTTGATCGTTCATGGGGGTCTCGGAGAGACAGCTTCAAGCGGCAAGCTTCAAGCTGCAAGATGGATTGCGGTGGCTGTCAGTTTACAGCTTGCGACTTGAGGCTTGAAGCTTAGCGGCTCGCCGCCAGCGTAATCGACACCGACTCGGCAAATCGCAGGGCGTGGGGCTTGTCGACCTCGACCTCGGCATACAGCACCGACTCGTTGGCCATGACCAGGTCGAGAATTTCCTGGGTCAGGCGTTCGAGCAGGGCGAAGCGATTGCCCTCCACGTGGGCGATGATCGCCTTGGTGATGGTCCGGTAGTTCAGCGCGTGATCGATGTCGTTGTCACGCACCGCTTCCTGGGCGGCATAGAGGATGGTCAGGTTGATCAACACATCCTGCTTGTTGAGGATTTCATCCTCGTTGATCCCGATGAAGGTACGCAGGCACAGGTCCTTGACCCGGATGCGCGCCATTCCTGGTTGAAGTTGTGGCATTGCTACTTGCTCCGTCCGATCAATTGCAGAAACTCCTGGCGGGTGTTGCTCGATTCGCGAAAGGCGCCGAGCATCACCGAGGTGTTCATGGTCGAATTCTGTTTCTCGACGCCGCGCATCATCATGCACATGTGCCGGGCTTCGATGACCACCGCGACGCCCGCCGCACCGGTCACTTGCTGCACGGCATCGGCGATTTGCCGGGTGAGGTTTTCCTGGATCTGCAGGCGACGGGCGAACATGTCCACCAGCCGCGCAATCTTCGACAGGCCCAGCACCTTGCCCGTTGGAATATAAGCCACATGAGCCTTGCCGATGAAGGGCAGCATGTGATGTTCGCAAAGCGAGTACAGCTCGATGTTGTCGACGATGATCATTTCATCGTTGTCGGAAGCGAACAGCGCACCGTTGACGATTGCTTCGACACTCTGCTCGTAGCCATGGCAGAGGTACTGCATGGCCTTGGCGGCGCGCACCGGGGTGTCGCGCAGGCCTTCGCGGTCGGGGTTTTCGCCGAGGCCGATGAGGATCTCGCGATAGTTCTGGGGCAGGGATAACGTCATGGAACATCCTCGCGGGGGCGCTTATTTGATGTGCCGTCCGCCGTTGACGGTCAGGGTGGTGCCGGTGACATAAGGGTTGTCGAGCAGGTAGCGCAAGCTCTGGTAGATCACTTCGCTGCCGGGTTCGATGCCCAGGGCCGACTTGGCCAATGCCTTGGCGCGGTACGCCGCGTCGTCGTCGGGGTTGAACAGTAGCAGGGCTGGCGCGATACCGTTGACCTTGATGGTCGGCGCGTATTTGGCGGCGAAAGACAGGGTCAGGCTATCGAGCCCGGCTTTGCTGGCGCAATAGCCGATGTGCTTGCTGCTGCCCTTGCGGGTCACGTCATCGCTGATGTGCACGATGTCGGCGGGGCACGAGCGTTCGAGCAAATCGGCACAATGCAGGTTGATCAGGTAGGGCGCCAGCATATGCACGTTGAACATGCGGGTAAAGGCGGCGGCGTCAGTGTCCGGGGTTTCGGCCAGCCATTCGGAGGCGTTATGGACGATCGCCCGCAGGCTGTCGGTGTGGGTGTTCAGTTCGCGGATGAAGGCAAAGATCCCGGCCTCGGTGGAGAAGTCTGCAAACACCGCGGTCGCCCCCAGGTCGCGCAGGGTTTGCACACCGGGGCGCTCGCTGCGGTAGCTGAAGATCACCGGGTGGCCGTCTTCGAGCAATCGCTGCGCACAGTGCAGGCCGACACGCTGGCCGGCGCCGGTGATGAGGATCGGGGCGAATGAAGAGGTCATGAACGGCTCGCGTCGCAGTGAGAGCAAAACTATACCAGCGAACGGGAGACCTACACCTATTACGCGCGTGTCTTCTGCAGGCCTTGAATAACGATAGGGCAAGCGCGGTACAATAGGATCCAATTCACATGGACGTAGACATGTACATGCCTGTGTTGATCGACGATGTCTCAACTGTGCAAGGCACTGCTTCGCTCGGACAGGAAGAGCTGTTTCCGATTCGCGAAGTGGCGCGCCTGACCGGCGTCAACCCGGTCACGCTACGCGCCTGGGAACGACGTTATGGGCTGATTCAGCCCATGCGCACCGACAGTGGACATCGTCTGTATTCGATGGACGATATCGAGCGCATTCGCAGCATTCTCAGCTGGATCGAACGCGGCGTTGCGGTCAGCAAGGTCGGCAAGATTCTGGCTCGGGCTGCACCGCTCCAGGCGCTGTCGCCCATTATCCCGAATGAGCTGGTGCAAGCGGATTACGCGCAATGGCAGGAGCAAGTCCAGGCGGCGGTCAGTGCCTTTGACGAGCCTCGCCTGGAGCAGGTCTATGGGCAGATCTTTGCCAGTTACCCGCTGACGGTGGTGTTTCAGAACATCCTGCTGCCGCTGTGGAAACTGTTGCTGCAGCGCCAGGAAGCCTATGGCCAGGCCAGCGAATGGCTGTTTCTGGATGGCTTCCTGCGTTCTCGGGTGTTGCAGCGTCTGCTGCTGGTGCGGGTCATGCAGCCGCGACGGGTGATTGTCTGCGCGCTGAACGATCAGTGCCGTGAACTCGAAGTGCTGGTCACGGCGCTGTTTCTGAGCAGTGTCGATTCGGCCATTCAAGTGCTGGCGCTGGGTCAGCCTTTCGACGAATTGACCCTGGTCTGCGAAAGGGTCAAGCCCCAGGCGCTGGTGCTGTTTTCCAATCATATGCCAGCACCCGAGTTGCCACGACGCTTGAATCGCCTGGCCTTGGGGCTGGATTGCCAGTTGATGCTGGCAGGGGATGCGTCGGATCTGGCGCAGGAGAGCCTGGCCGGATCGTCGGTCGGATGTCTGGGGAGCGAGGCAATGGTGATGCGCCAACGGTTGAAGCAGTTCCTGGCCGGCAATCTCGATACGTGAGTCAGAGATGCAGGGCGGGATGGGTTAGCCGATGCTGTTGCAGGATGAATTGGCGCAGACGCTCGGTTTCGTCCTTGTCGCCCTGGTTCAGCTGATAGGCATGGAAGCCGTTATCGGTTTCTTTCTCGAGGGTGCCGCGCAACGCAATCCGCTCATAGCCTGACGGGCTGAACCACAAGGCGAAATGCCTGGGGGGTTTGGTCTTGTTGCGAACTTCCAGCAACACCCCTTTGAATGACACTTCGTGTACCCACATTCTGCCGGGCTGGCCGCTGGCATTTTCCAGCGCCACCGGCTCCTCGAGCACCAGGCGCCAGGGCCGGACCATCGGCCCGTCTTCATAGATGCTGGGTACGCCGAGGCGTAAATGCAGCGCATGAAACTCGTCTTCCACCAGCTGCAGCGGGAAGGTCATCTGCTGGTTTTCGAACGTGGCCTGGAGGGTGACTTGCTCATGAGCGGCAAGGCGCGTGAGCAAGTCACGGATCTGCGAACCACCGTTGACCAGCAGGCTCGACGTCGCATCCCGCACATTGAGTTGCGGGTTATGCTGCATGGTCTGGATAAAATCCAGTTCATCCTGGGTCAGGAGTGCGTCGCGCTGCATGATTGGCTCGAAGAAAATAGTTACAAAGTCATCGGTGATTGTAGTAAGTGACCATTAATTCGCGGTTTTGTTTTCGCCGTTCGTCGCTTTGAGTGCGGCAAGTTCGGCCTGGACTTCAGCCAATTGCGCCTCCAGCTGCACCACCCGCTGCTGCGCCTTGACCTGGACGGTGACGTCTTTCTGCACGCCGACAAAATAAGTCTGCCCGTCGTGCGGATTTTTCACCGTCGACAGCGACAGTTCGTTCCAGAATGGCGTGCCATCCTTGCGGTAATTGCGCAGAATTTCCCGGCAGGAACCGCCGCTGCGCAATGCCTCTCTAATCAATGGCAGGGCTTGCTGATCGCGGTCCCCGGACTGAAGGAAGCGGCAATCCTGATAGAGGATTTCTTCGCTGGTATAACCGGTCAGCCGCTCGAATGCCGGGTTGACGTAAATCAGAATGTCGTCCTGCTCGCCTTCCTTTTCGGCAATCACGATGCCGTCGTTGGAAGCGTTGATCACCATTTGCAGCAGTTGTGCGTTGATCATCGGAGGGTCCTTTCCAGATTGATTGAGCAGCATTCTAAAAAAGAACTCTAGTGGCCCTCAATGCGAAATGAGAGCTAATCGCAGATTTTTTGCTGTGGCTGTTAATATCCCCCCTCTTTTTTACTCAGATTCAGGATTAGATTGATGAAAGTCGCCATCCTTTCCGGCTCGGTGTACGGCACGGCTGAAGAAGTCGCCCGCCACGCTGCGAGCATTTTGCAGAACGCAGGCTTCGCCACCTTCCATAACCCGCGCGCGAGCCTCGCCGATGTTCAGGCCTTTGGCCCCGAGGCCTTCCTGGCGGTGACCTCGACCACTGGCATGGGCGAGCTGCCGGACAACTTGCAACCGATGTATTTCGCCATACGCGACCAGTTGCCAGCGGCCTGGCGTGGCTTGCCGGGCGCCGTGATCGGGCTGGGCGATGCGAGCTACGGCGACACCTTCTGTGGCGGCGGGGAGCTGATGCGTGAACTGTTCGGCGAACTGGGCATTCGCGAAGTGCTGCCCATGCTGCGCCTGGACGCCAGCGAAAGCGTGACCCCGGAAACCGACGCCGAGCCCTGGCTGGCGGAGTTGGTCAGTACCCTGCGGGGCTGATCGACCGCTCGCGCGGCAAGGCGAGACTTTGATGGGATCCAGCCTGGCGGCGCACTGACTCGCTAGGCCATCAAGCTGGCTGCCAATGCAACTACACGATCTCTGGAGGCTGACTAGACTCGGTAGTCATTGGCAACACTCCATAATAAAAAGCCGAGGTTCCTTGCCGTGAGCGTAACCACCGTTCATTCACCCTCCAGTGTCAAAGGGCCGGCGCTGCTGCGCAAACTCGATAAACTCGAACCGGGTTATAAATGCTGATGCCACTCGCCGAGATCCCCCTGTGTGTCTGGCGCAAGCGCGGCCAGACGTTCGTATTTCGTGGCCAGGCCATCCGTTACTGGACGGCGGGGCAGGGTGAGCCGCTGTTGCTCATCCATGGTTTCCCGACCGCCAGCTGGGACTGGCATTACCTGTGGCAGCCCCTGATCCAGCGGTATCGGGTGATTGCCTGTGACATGCTCGGCTTTGGCGACTCCGCCAAACCGCAGGACCATGAATACAACCTGCTCGAGCAGGCCGATCTGCAGCAGGCATTGCTGGCTCATTTGAATGTCGAGCAGCCGGTCCATGTTCTCGCCCACGATTATGGTGACAGCGTCGCCCAGGAACTGTTGGCCAGGCATTACGAAACGCACATCGATATTGCCAGCTGCGTATTCCTCAACGGCGGCCTGTTCCCCGAAGCTCATCGCCCGGTGCTGATGCAAAAACTGTTGCTCAGTCCCCTGGGCTGGATGATCGGGCGAGCCTTTTCCCGTGACGGGCTGGTGAAGAGTTTCCGGCAGATCTTCGGTCCCCAGAGCCGCCCCACCGAGAGCGAGATGGATGATTTCTGGAGCCTGATCGAGAGCAATAACGGGACACGGGTCATGCACAAGTTGATCGCCTATATCCCCGAGCGGCGAGTGCAGCGCGAGCGCTGGGTCGGTGCGATGCAGCGCGGTGAAGTGCCGTTGCGGGTGATCGACGGCGAGGTCGATCCGGTCTCCGGTGCGCACATGGTCGAGCGCTATCGGGAGCTGATCCCCAACCCGGATACGGTCTTGTTGCCCGGCATCGGCCACTACCCGCAGACCGAAGCGCCGGGGCTGGTGCTCAAGCACTATCTGGAGTTCCGCGATCAGCAGGTTTCGCCGCCGCGCAAGGTGGCATGTTCCTGAGTCGCACCGAAAAGATCGCAGCCTCGTTTCACTCGTCAGCTCCTACGCCAAACGGGTACATCCGCGACATTGCGGCGTACGCGCACTCTGTAGGAGCTGACGAGTGAAACGAGGCTGCGATCTTTTAACATCCACCGCAAATTCCAACTCATCATCCCCCAGCCTTATCGCACACTATTCAGCCTCCCCCGTGTTCATTGTGACCAGCATCGCCGTGCCTGACACTCGGACTCACTGTCCCTGGCCTGCTGGAGTCCCCCCGATGAACGAGTCTGTGCGCTTCGAAGATAAAGTCGTGATTATTACGGGTGCAGGTGGCGGCCTGGGGCGGGCGCATGCGCTGTTGTTCGCCAAACAGGGCGCCAAAGTACTGGTCAACGACCTCGGCGGCTCGGCCCAGGGCGAAGGCGCAAACGCTTCGGCGGCGGACCGTGTGGTGGCCGAAATTCGCGAGGCGGGCGGCACTGCCGAGGCCAACCATGACTCCGTCACCGATGGCGACAAAATCGTCCAGCACGCCCTCGATGTATTCGGTCGGGTCGACGTCGTGGTCAACAACGCCGGGATCCTGCGGGACAAGACCTTCCATAAAATGGACGACGGCGACTGGGACCTGGTGTACCGGGTCCACGTCGAAGGCGCCTACAAAGTCACCCGCGCCGCCTGGCCGCACCTGCGCGAGCAGAACTACGGCCGGGTGATCTTCACCGCCTCGACCTCGGGCATCTACGGTAATTTCGGCCAGTCCAACTACGGCATGGCCAAACTCGGCCTCTACGGCTTGACCCGCACCCTGGCCATCGAAGGCCGCAAGAACAACATCCTGGTCAATGCCATCGCCCCCACCGGCGGCACCCGCATGACCGAAGGCCTGATCCCGCCGCAAGTGTTCGAACAACTCAAGCCGGAACTGGTCAGCCCGCTGGTGGTGTACCTGGCCAGCGAGAACTGCCAGGAAACCTCCGGGTTGTTTGAGGTCGGTGGCGGCTGGATGGGCAAGGTCCGCTGGGAACGCAGCCTGGGCGCCGGGTTTGATCCGCGGGTGGGGTTCTCGCCGGAGGATGTGGCGGCACATTGGCGGCAGATCTGTGATTTCGAGGGGGCGGCGCATCCGAAGGACAATATTGAGGCGTTGAAGGAGATGATGGAGAATTTGCAGAAATATTCGTTGTAAAATTACAACAGGGTCAAGAACAAATTCTTGACCCTGTTGTTTCAATTACTCGGATTTGAAGCCGGACTTACCGTTTTCAGCTCGCCACGCTTTAACTTTTTGAGTAATAATTTCGGGGGTTGCATCCTCGTCAGAGTTCGCATAGTAAATCAAATCGGAGCCGTCAGGATGCTCTGTCAGTTCTTCAAACAGAAGTACTGCGTCAATCTGGGCCTTTTCGGTAGGATATTCTGCTTTGCAAATTCGAGTTACGAATTCTAGAAACTCAATTTCGGTATAGTCGGACAGGCTGCTCATGTCACTTCTCTCCTTTATGTATCTCGGCGTGCCGTTTTGGAGTGGTAATTCGGATGTTGTCGACGTCGTATACCTCGCCGCCTTTAGAAACTGGGTTCACATGATGTAATTCAAATTTTACCCGGCCACCCAACCTGTCACGTTTACGCGTAAACGCGGCTCGTTCATTTTTCATTTCGTTAACATTGTTTGCAGTGAACTGTTTAACCAGTTCAGGATCGTCAGTGACAGCTTTCCAGAGAGCTTCTCTAAAATACCTAAAACTTGAAAACACCCGTCCTCGGAGTTTATCCGCAATCTGCCTGGGAATCACTGCGCCGTTAGCCTCTGAGGCTGGCGCCAACCAAATACCGGATATTTCGTCTCCGTAACCGCTTGCTACACCAGGATCATTGCGTCGATCCCTGAACATCGTGAAAGTCGGAAGCATCCCCGAATCAGCCGGGAATACCGTGATGAATCCACCAAAGCTATAGAGATCCAACTCTGGAAAATCATCGAGCCTTCCTTCCAGTGCCGTCACGGTAGCGCCGTCATAGACGGCAATCTTCTGCTCGTCCGCTGGCAATGTAGTGGACGCATCGTTAGGTGTGACAATTGGCGTCCAGGTCATGCCAATGGATGGCACATCCGGGTTATAGGACTTGTAGGCGTTCAGACCTGGATCGAAAGCGGCGAGCCGCACCGGCACTTTGGCAGGCACCGTTGTGCCGTTGGTTGCGGCTACAAAGAACTCCGTTGTGTTACCCACAGTCCTGGAGCCAATAGCGACCGGCAGTGCGATTTCCCCATTGGCCTCTGCAATGGCGTGCAAGTCATGGGAGTCGCCAGGCGCGAGATCCGTTAGCGGTACACTCAAGGCGTAGAGATCGCTGTTGCCCAGTGGCGAGGGCAACAGCAGCGCTGCAAACCCGCCAACAACCGCGCCTGCAGATGCTGCTACCGCAGCAATCACAGCAGAGACCGCTGCGCGCAAACTGGTCTGGATTGCCACGGTGGTTGCCGTGCTTGTGGCGAGGCTTGCCGCTGCAACGGTGAACACCGGACCTGCTGCCGCCGCCTGACCTGAGACGGGAAACGGCCTATTGGCTCGGGCGGCGTTCAACGCTTCCATCGCTTCTAGAAGTTCTTTTATTTGCGCATCCCGCTCTGCAAGTTCCTTTGCGGCAGCCTCTTCCCGTGCTCTTGCCTCTTGCGCTTTGCGTGCCTCTTCGGCAGCTACACGTTGTGCTTCCTGCTCTGCCGCCAATCGCGCTTGCTCGGCAGCCTGCATAACATTGAAGGTGTGTTGAAGATTGACGGTTCGTTGTTGGAGCGACTGCAGGGTTTGAGACAGCAGTCTGGCGTCGATCGCGGCTCTGAGTGATTCATTCAAGGCCTGCATGGCAATGCCATTCGGTCCCGGCCACTTCTCTATCTTTGTGGCTTTGAGCATGAATTCATTGATATGCCGGTTAAATGGATCACCTCCATAAAACGCATTGGCGGTGGCTGTTTTACTGTGAGACTCTGCGGCTTTACGTTCTGTAAGTCTGTTCAGTACGCCTAGTTCGCGGACGATTGATTCCAATGGCGGAACTGGATCCGTGGGACCTTCCTGTCGGGTCGCTGCCAGTTCTGCCTCGATGGTTTGCGGCAATTGGCTGGACCTAACCTGATATTCCTCTTCCAGCGCCCGGGTCGTGTTAATTACGGTGCCTCTGTTTTGGTTGTATGTCGATACGCCGCGCCCAAAGGGGCCAGGTTGCAAGTTGGCTCCAGTTCTTTGCGGGGGTATAAAATGATCAGGTGCGATTCCTTTTATCTCTACAGGCGAAGTTATGTCAAGAAAACCAGGTCTTGAGTTGTTTCCCTGCGGTGGTTTTGGAGGTTTTTGCATATTCGTGTCCCTGTGAATTTTCTTAATGTTCGAAGCTGATTAATTGCCGTTGTTTAGTCGTCAACTATTGCTCCGTGTCCTTTAAAGTTACGACGAAACCCAACAAAGTGGGTCTGAAAGTAGCGTGGGCATCAACGTAGAAAATTGAGGGAAATTTCTGAATCATGCGTAAGCTAGGAATAGTCTTTTGTATAAAAAGATTTTTCTTACGTGTTGCAGGGAATATTTGTAGGGTTGGGTTAAATAACTATTATTTTTATTGCGGCGAGACGAGCTCCACTAAAATTGCCGCGCAATCGCAACGGCCATTTCAGAGGGTTTTCAAGCAAAATACTTGCGAACCAACGCCCCCAGATTCGCTGCCGTCTGCGCGTCCATGACCCCGTCATATTTTTCCGGGCGAAAGTGCAACTGAAATGCCCGGACAAGCTGGGTGAAGCCTTGTTCGGTTGCCGCGCCGGACACGTCATACCCGTAAGTCTTGAACAACTTCAGCAATTCGGACCGGGCTGGAATGCCGGACTCGACATATTGCTGCTGAATGGCATTTCGAGTGGTCTCGTCGAACCAGGCACCGATGCCTTTCAAGTAAAGCGCATGCCAGGGAAATTGCGGCCCCGGGTCACTTTTGCGCCCGATCGCAATATCGCAGTGACCCAGAACACGGGTGGGGTTGATGCCCGGATAGCGTTCAAGGATGTCCAGCGCCAGCTCTACAATTGCTGCAATTTGTGCTGGATGATAAGGAGGTAAGGTGAACTTCCCCAGGTTAAAGGACGCGAGGTTGACAATTTCTACAACGATAGAAGCGTCATTCAGATTGTTCCGCTCGCCCCAGTGACTGACGCCCGCATGCCAGGCGAGCTTGGTTTCGTCGACTAGATTGAAGACTTCCTGCCCGGTGTGACCTGCTTTCAAGTAGCTTTGATCCGTCACATCGGGCACCAGATAGTGGGCGCTGACATCCGGACCGGTCAGTACTTTGAGTGAACTGGAGAAGGTGCCGGCGGTATAGTGAAAGACCAGAAATTGTATTTGGTTTTTAAAAATCTTTGTGCAGTGATTGTTTTTGTAGTTAGTCGATATCATGAAAGCGTACTCTTAATGAATAAAGTTGATGTCGGCACACGATTGCAAATGAGTGCTGGCTGTTATTAACTTTAATCATTCGGTGTTTCATATGTTTACATAGTCGTGTAGTCACTTTCCGAAAGTTATGTAGGCGATGGAAAAGCTTCGCCCTCTAAAAAAGGCTTTCACGGAGTTCCGGGAAACACATGTAACGCAATACCTGTAGGAGCCGGCTTGCTGGCGATGGACTCAAGTGCGCCGCGTTTAACCAGACCGCACGCGTTTTCGTTAACGATCATCGCCAGCAAGCCGGCTCCTACAAGGGATCGTGTCCAAGCTGGAAAATGCAATGGCCTCCAAACCAGTGAATGCCGCCCATAAAAAAGGCCGCTGCAAACGCAGCGGCCAAAGTAAGACGTTGGATCAAGGAGCAACAAATCAACGTCAGTGAACACAGGGTGACGAGTCGAATATTTTCAATTCATCTGAAATCCGTCGCCAATGGAATGGATTGATCACAGGCCATTGGTTTGATGCTTTCAGGCTGTTTGCCGTTAAAGCCCGACAAGAATAAGCCTTTGGCCGCAAAGGAAAAATAGTGATTTCGGTCATGCACTGTTGCGGTTTGGGTAACAGTCGTTTTTTGCTCCCCGCTGCGCCATGCCTTGCGTTGATAACCCTCCATCCAGCCCATCCATATCCCGGGCAGAACCCCACCCGCTGCCGCCATTCATCCTTAAGAGCGACACCACGAATACCTCCTTGGTGCGCTTATCGCCTTCGGGATGCGGCAGTAGGGTGTGGTCTTCTGTCACTCACCGGGGAAGACGCATGACAAAAACAACAATGCGCGCCATCTTCACACCGCAGGTCCTGGCCGCCGCGGTGGCCTTGGGTTGTTGCGCCCAGGCGCAGGCCATTTCATTCAACATTGGCGAAATCGAGGGGACCTTCGACTCCTCGTTGTCCGTCGGCGCAAGCTGGGGCATGCGCGATGCCGACAAGGCGCTGGTGGGCACCGTCAATGGCGGGACCGGCCAGGCGTCGACCGGTGACGACGGGCGGCTGAACTTCAAGAAGGGCGAAACCTTCTCCAAGATCTTCAAGGGGATCCACGATCTCGAACTGAAGTATGGCGACACCGGGGTGTTTGTCCGAGGCAAGTATTGGTACGACTTCGAACTGAAGGACGAGGACCGCGAGTTCAAGCCGATCAGCGATAAAAATCGCAAGGAAGGTGCCAAGTCTGCCGGTGCGCAGATCCTCGACGCCTTCGTCTATCACAACTATTCCATCGCCGATCTGCCGGGCACCGTGCGTGCCGGCAAGCAGGTGGTCAGCTGGGGTGAAAGCACCTTCATCGGCAACTCGATCAACAGCATCAACCCGGTCGATGTGTCGGCGTTCCGCCGCCCTGGCGCCGAGATCAAGGAAGGCCTGATCCCGGTGAACATGCTGTTCGCCTCCCAGGGCCTGACCGACAAACTCACGGTGGAAGGCTTCTATCAACTGGAGTGGGACCAGACCGTTCTCGACAACTGCGGCACCTTCTTTGGCGGTGACGTGGCAGCAGACGGTTGCACCACGGGCTACACAGTCGCCAGCCCGGCCATCGCGCCGTTGCAACCGATTGCCGCCGCATTTGGCCAGGGCTTCCAGGTCGGCAGGGAAGGGGTGATTGTGCCCCGTGGCGGTGACCGCGACGCCCGCGACTCCGGGCAATGGGGCACGGCGCTGCGCTGGTTGGGCGACGACACCGAATACGGCCTGTACTTCATGAACTACCACAGCCGCACCCCGAACGTCGGCACCACGACGGCCGGCCTGGGCACGTTGTCGCAAATCCCGGCCATCGTCGGTACCGCCAACGCGATTGCGCCCGGCACCGGATCGGCGCTGGCCCAGAGCGTGATGCTCGGTCGCGGCCAGTACTACCTCGAGTACCCGGAAGACATTCGACTCTACGGTGCGAGCTTCTCGACCACCTTGCCTACCGGCACCGCATGGACCGGTGAGATCAGCTATCGCCCCAACGCACCGGTGCAGCTCAACAGCACCGACCTGACGCTGGCGATGCTCAACCCGATCGCCGGCGGCGCGGCATCGCCGATCGCGACGACGCCAGGCGCGGACAACAAAGGCTATCGTCGCAAGGAAGTGACGCAGATCCAGAGCACCCTGACCCACTTCATCGACCAGGTGATGGGCGCGGACCGGCTGACCCTGGTGGGTGAAGCGGCCGTTGTCCACGTCGGTGGGCTGGAGGGCCGCTCCAGGTTGCGCTACGGCCGCGACTCGGTGTACGGCCAATACGGTTTTGGCGGCGATACCGACGGCTTCGTCACGTCGACCTCCTGGGGCTACCGCGCCCGCGCCATCCTCGACTACAACAACGTCATCGCCGGGATCAATTTCAAACCCAACCTGTCCTGGTCCCATGACGTCGCCGGTTACGGCCCCAACGGGCTGTTCAACGAAGGCGCCAAGGCGATCAGCCTCGGTGTCGATGCCGACTACCGCAACACCTATACCGCGAGCTTGAGTTACACCGATTTCTTCGGCGGTGACTACAACACCCTGGAAGACCGCGACTTCCTGGCGCTGAGCTTTGGCGTGAACTTCTGATCTGGCTGAGAGGATGAAATCAATGCGCAAGATGATTCTGCAATGCGGCGCCCTGGCCCTGAGCCTGTTGGCTGTCAACGTGATGGCCGCGGTGTCGCCGGAAGAGGCGAACAAACTCGGCACCAGCCTGACCCCGCTGGGCGGCGAGAAGGCCGGCAACGCCGATGGCTCGATCCCGGCCTGGACCGGTGGCCTGCCGAAAAACGCCGGCGCCGTGGACAGCAAGGGTTTCCTGGCCGACCCGTTCGCCAATGAAAAGCCGTTGTTCACCATCACCGCGGCGACGGTGGACAAGTACAAGGACAAGCTCTCCGATGGCCAGATAGCAATGTTCAAGCGCTACCCGGAGACTTACAAGATCCCGGTTTACCCCACCCACCGTACCGTGGCCGTGCCAGCGGAGATCAATGAGTCGGCCAAGCGCAGCGCCTTGAACGTAACACCGATCAATGACGGCAACGGCCTGGCCAATTTCACCGGCAATCGCTACTACGCGTTCCCGATTCCGAAGAACGGCGTCGAGGTGATCTGGAACCACGTCACCCGTTATCACGGCGGTAACCTGCGCCGCACCATCACCCAGGCTACACCGCAGACCAATGGGGATTTCACCGTCATCCGCTTCAAGGACGAGGTCGCCGTGCCGTCGCTGCTGGGGGATCTGAAACCGGGCAGCGATGAGAACGTACTCAGTTATTTCAAGCAGGAAGTCACCGCGCCAGCGCGGCTGGCGGGCAACGTGTTGCTGGTGCACGAGACCCTAGATCAGGTCCAGGAACCACGCAAGGCCTGGATCTACAACGCCGGCCAGCGCCGTGTGCGCCGTGCGCCGCAAGTCGCCTACGACGGCGTGGGCACTTCGTCCGACGGGCTGCGGACCACCGACAACTTCGACATGTTTTCCGGGGCACCGGATCGCTACGACTGGAAGCTGGTCGGCAAGAAAGAAATGTACATCCCGTACAACAGCTACAAGCTCGATTCGCCCAACCTCAAGTACACCGACGTGATCCAGGCCGGGCACATCAATCAGGACCTGACCCGGTATGAGCTGCACCGGGTCTGGGAGGTGGTCGCGACGGTCAAGCCGAACGAGCGGCACGTGTATGCCAAGCGCCACATGTACATCGATGAAGACAGCTGGCAAGTCGCACTGGCCGACCACTACGACGGTCGCGGTCAGCTGTGGCGCGTCGCCGAAGGGCATGCGCAGTTCTACTACGATCACCAGGTCCCGGCGTATACCGTCGAAGCGCTGTATGACCTGATTGCCGGTCGCTACATTGCCCTGGGGATGAAGAACGAGGAGAAGCGCAGCTTCGAGTTCGGGGTCGTCGCCAAAGCAGGGGACTACACGCCGGCAGCCTTGCGGAGTACAGGGGTGAGGTAGCTTTCCTACAGTCGTCCTACAGAAAAAGGTGACATAAGGTCACCTTTTTTATAGGGCGCGATCAGTGTGTTGAATACTTCTTCAACAAGCTGGCGGGACAGGGCTAGGGTGGCGCCACAATTATAAAAAAGGCGCACCACTATGACTGCCATGACGCTGTGTCTGGACCGTCCTGGACTCCTGCCCCGTTTGTCTTGCCACCACCAGTCCCGCGAACGGTTGATCGAACCCTTGCTGGCATCGACGGCGCGGGTGAAATTGCTCTGCGCACCGGCGGGAAGCGGCAAGAGTGCGCTGCTCATCGAATGCCTGCTGCAGGCGCCCGCACAGTGTCAGGTCCATTGGCTGCCGTTGGCGGGGGAGGCGATCGGTGTGGTCGATTTTCGCCAGCGCCTCGCGCAAACCCTGGGGTTGCCGGCTTCGGATGAACCCGCATTGCTGGCGCATCTGGCTCGATTGCAGACAGCCACCTGGCTGTTTCTCGATGACTATTGCCGGTTGCCCCAGCCGCAACTGGATCTGTTGCTCGACCGGTTGCTGGCCATCAGCAGCCCGCAGGTTACCTGGTGGCTGAGCGGTCGGCGGCGTCCGCAATGCAATTGGCCACGCCTGCTGCTGGATGATGAATTGTACGATTGCGAACGTTCCACGCTGGCGTTCACCCAGGGTGAAATCGAACCCCTGCTGCATCACCTGGAGCCGGTCCAGGCCACGAAAGCTGCCGAGTGGATTTTCCAGCGCACGGGTGGCTGGTGCGCCGGGGTACGGATGGCGCTGCTGCAAAAATGCGACGGGTCACGCAGCGACACACTCCACGGTCGGCCGGACACCCTGCACGATTACCTGGAACATGAGCTCTTCACCAGCCTGACCCCGGAGCTGGCCGAAGCCTGGCGGGTGCTGGCCCACTTGCCACGTTTCAATGCCCGGCTCTGCGATCACCTGTTCGGCGCGGGCGAGGGCGCTCAATACTTGAATGCGCTGCAGGAACTGGGCTGCTTCATCGAGCCCTGGCAAGACTCGGCAGACTGGCTGCGGATTTTCGCCCCCCTGACCCGCTTGATGCGCGACGAGCAATGGCCAGCCGGGCGCTCCTGGCATCGGCGTGCCTGTCAGTGGTTCGCCGCCGAACGGGACTGGAAGGCCGCGTTCGAACAGGCCTTGCTGGCCGAAGAGTTCGAGGTCGCCGTCAGCTTGTTGCAGCATTTCAATTTCGAGCAGCTGTTCGAAGAGCAGACCGTGGTGCTGCTGTTGCGTTTGCACGAGCAACAAGGCGAAGAACTGATGCTCGGTTCGCCGCAACTGGTCGGGCTGGTCACCGCGGCCTTGTTGTTTGCCGGACGCTTCGAGCAGGCGGGGGAGTGCATCGCCCATTTGTCGCGCTTCCTGCCCCAACCGTCAGCGTTCCATCAACGGCAATTGATCGCGCGCTGGCAGGCGCAACAAGGCTGGTTGCTGCATTTGCAGGGGCGCATGGACGCTTCGCGGGCACACCTGCTTGAGGCGCTCGACGCGCTGGGGCCAGCGCTCTGGCCCGTCCGGCTGCTGTGCCTGTCCGGTTTGACGCAACAGGCCCTGGTGCGGGGCGAACTCGAGGTGGCGCAGGCGCTCAACCGTGAGGCGTTGTGCCTGGCCCGGGCGCAAGGCTCGCTGGTATTCGAAGGCCTGCTGGAACTCGATCACGCCCAGTTGCTCGAGCAACGGGGGGCTTGCGCCAGAGCCGAGCACTTGCTCGCCAACATGGACGGCCTGCTCCTGCGGCAGCAACCGCTGGCCGAACCCTTGCTCGGACGGCTGGCCCTGCATCGTGGCCGCCTGAGCTTGAGTCAGGGTCGGGAAGCGCAGGCCGCGGCGCATTTCGAGAGCGGCCTGCAGATCTGCCTGCGCAACCAGGATAAACGCGCGCTGTACGGGTTCCTCGGCCTGGCACAATTGGCGGCCAATCGGCTGGATTACGCTCAAGCTTTCGTGCTGCTGCGTGACGCCGAACGGCTGATGCAGCAACGACGGATTCCAGACACGGTGTACCGCAGTGTCCTGCTGCAAATGAGTTGCCATTTCTGGCTGCAACAAGGCCGGCCGCACTTGGCGCACGAAGCCCTGACCCGGGTGCTCCGTCACTATCAGGGGGCCCACGCACGTCAGGCGCCGCCGGCGACGCTGGAGCTGATTCCGGTCCTGGAGTATCTGCTGGTATTGACCGAGGTTTATCTGGAACAGGCGCACAAGCCGTTGGCCCGGCTCGAGGCGCAATTGCAGTGGGCCAGGCTGCGCGGGATGTCGGGGCTGCAGGCGCAATTGCACCTGGCGCTGGCCGAAGTCGCCTGGCTGACCGACCACCCGGCCGTTGCCCGGCAATCGTTGCAGGAAGGCCTGGCCCTGGTCGAGCGTTGTCACCTGCAACAGGCCTTGCGCGATTTGCAGTTGCGCCAGCCACGGTTGCCGCAGGCCATTGGACGGGCCGAACCGGGGCATGATCCTGAGGTGGCGGCGGCCACCGGGAACCGGTTGAGTCAACGTGAAATCGAAGTGCTCGCGTTAGTGGCACAGGGCAACTCGAACCAGCAAATCGCCGATCTGTTATTCATCTCGTTGCACACGGTGAAAACCCACGCGCGACGCATCAATGGCAAGTTGGGGGTGGAACGCAGGACTCAAGCGGTGGCCAGGGCCAAGGCATTGGGCATTGTCATTTGACGGCGGGCGACTCGTAGCCCATCCGCCAACTCACGGCCTGCGTCGTCGCCAGCAATCGCCGGGCCGCCGGGCCGTTTTCGTCGGCATGGAACAACGAGGCCGGGCCGACAATGGTGATCACTGCCGCCACGTGGCCGACGGCGTTGAACACCGGTGCCGACAGCGCATCGACAGCCGGGCATCAGCAAGCCATGCACATGATGCAGGCCGCGGTCACGGATCTGCCCGAACAGGGTTTCATAGGTCTGATCGTCGGCGAGGGCGTGCGCGCTGTCGTTTTGCAGTTCCTGCTCGCGCAAATCCACGGTTTCCCGCTTGGGCAGGAATGCGCCGAATACCAGCCCGGTCGATGAGCTGAGCAATGGCAGCACCGAGCCCAATTGCGTGACCACCGTCACTGCGCGCACCGCCGGCTCGATATGCACCACGGTTGCGCCCTGATTGCCCCACACCGCCAGAAAGCAGGTTTCGTTCAGTTCATCGCGCAACTCGGCCAAGGGCAGGGCGGCGACTTTGAGCACGTCCATACTGTTGAGGGCGGCCAGCCCGACGCGCAAGGCTTCGCGGCCCAGGCCGTAATGGTTGGTGGTGCTGTTCTGCTCGGCAAAGCCGCTGGCGATCAAGGCCTGCAGGTAGCGGTGAACCTTGCTCGCCGGCATCTGCACGTGTTCGGCCAGACGCGATAACGAGGTCGATGGCGACAACTCGGCCAGGGCCTTGAGGATGTCGGTACCGACTTCGGCCGAGCGGACTTTCTGTTTGCCGTTGCTGTCTGGCTTTTCCATGGAAGCGGTGATCCCGGGACGAATGGGCGTCTTTATAGCTTGACGGTCATTACCAATCAAATTACGTTATGCGTAATTGGATTACGATAAAAATAACCCGGGCGTGCCATGACCTCTCCAACCGAGCGAAAGGCCACTGCCTATTCCCTGTTCAGGAGGCTCCATGAACCTCGATCCAACGGCGCCCGCGCTGGCTTATCAGTCAGGCTTCGGTAACGAATTCAGCAGCGAGGCGTTGCCCGGCGCGTTGCCTGTCGGCCAGAACTCCCCGCAAAAAGCCCCCTATGGCCTCTACACCGAATTGTTCTCCGGCACCGCGTTCACCATGGCCCGCAGCGAAGCGCGGCGCACCTGGATGTACCGCATTCAGCCGTCGGCCAACCACCCGGCGTTCGTCAAACTGGACCGGCAACTGGCCGGCGGCCCCTTGGGTGAAGTGACCCCCAACCGCCTGCGCTGGAATCCGTTGGAGATCCCGAGCGAGCCCACCGATTTCATCGACGGGCTGGTGAGCATGGCGGCCAACTCGGGCGCGGAAAAGCCGGCCGGGATCAGCGTCTACAGCTACCGCGCCAACCGCTCCATGGAGCGGGTGTTTTTCAACGCCGACGGCGAGCTGCTGCTGGTACCGCAACTGGGCCGTCTGCGCATCGCCACTGAACTGGGCGTACTGGATCTTGAGCCGCTGGAAATCGCGGTACTGCCGCGCGGCCTGAAATTCCGCGTCGAACTGCTCGATCCGCAAGCCCGCGGCTACATCGCCGAGAACCACGGCGCCCCGCTGCGCCTGCCGGACCTGGGGCCGATCGGCAGCAACGGCCTGGCCAATGCACGGGACTTCCTGACCCCGGTCGCCCAGTACGAAAACCTGAAGCAACCGACCACCCTGGTGCAGAAATTCCTTGGCGAGCTGTGGGGCTGCGAGCTCGATCATTCGCCGCTGAACGTGGTGGCCTGGCACGGTAATAACGTGCCGTACAAATATGACCTGCGCCGCTTCAACACCATCGGCACGGTCAGTTTCGATCACCCGGACCCCTCGATCTTCACCGTCCTGACCTCGCCCACCAGCGTGCACGGCCTGGCGAACCTCGACTTCGTGATCTTCCCGCCACGCTGGATGGTGGCCGAGAACACCTTCCGTCCACCATGGTTCCACCGCAACCTGATGAACGAATTCATGGGCCTGATCCAGGGCGAATACGACGCCAAGGCTGAGGGCTTCCTGCCGGGCGGCGCGTCGTTGCACAGCTGCATGAGCGCCCACGGCCCGGACGGCGAAACCTGCACCCGGGCGATCAACGCCGAACTGGCACCGAGCAAAATCGACAACACCATGGCCTTCATGTTCGAGACCTGCCAGGTGCTGCGCCCGAGCCGTTTCGCCCTGGACTGCGCGCAATTGCAAACCACCTACGACGCCTGCTGGGCCACGCTGCCCGCCACTTTCGACCCGACCCGGAGATAACCCATGACTCAGACATCCATCACTCGTAGCTGGGTTGCCTCCGCCAACGGCCATGCTGATTTCCCGCTGCAGAACCTGCCATTGGGCGTGTTCAGCGTGAAGGGCTCGGCACCCCGCAGTGGGGTGGCCATCGGCGAGCATATATTCGACCTGGAAGCGGCACTCGATGCCGGTCTGTTCGACGGCGCGGCAAAGACTGCAGTCGAAGCCACCCGTGGCGGTCAGTTGAATGCGTTCTTCGAACTGGGCCGCGACGCGCGTGTCGCCCTGCGCGAGCGCCTGCTGGAACTGTTCACCGAAGGCAGCACCCTGCACGGCAAGATCGAAGCCCAAGGCGCGAAACTGCTGCCGCTGGCGGCGAATTGCGAGCTGCACCTGCCGGCGAAAATCAATGACTACACCGACTTCTATGTCGGCATCGAGCACGCGCAAAACGTCGGCAAACTGTTCCGCCCGGACAACCCGCTGCTGCCGAACTACAAGTACGTGCCGATCGGCTACCACGGCCGCGCCTCGACCATTCGCCCGTCCGGCACCGACGTGCGCCGGCCGAAAGGCCAGACCCTGCCGGCCGGCCAGACCGAGCCGACCTTCGGCCCCTGCGCACGCCTGGATTACGAGTTGGAACTGGGCATCTGGATCGGCCAGGGCAACGAGATGGGCGACTCGATCGCCATCGGCGACGCGCCGATCACATCGCCGGTTTCTGCCTGCTGCAACGACTGGTCGGCGCGGGACATCCAGGCCTGGGAATACCAGCCACTGGGGCCGTTCCTGTCGAAAAGCTTCATCACCAGCATTTCGCCGTGGGTGGTGACCGCCGAAGCGCTGGAGCCGTTCCGCCGCGCGCAACCGGCCCGTCCCGAAGGCGATCCGCAGCCGCTGCCGTACCTGTTCGACAAGCGTGATCAGGCCGCGGGCGCCTTCGACATCGAACTGGAAGTGCTGCTGCTCACCGAAGCCATGCGCGAGCAGAACCTGCCGGCCCATCGCCTGACCCTGAGCAACACCCGGCACATGTACTGGACCGCGGCGCAACTGGTCGCCCACCACAGTGTCAACGGCTGCCAGCTGCAGGCCGGCGACCTGTTCGGCTCGGGCACCTTGTCGGGACCGGAAAACGGTCAGTTCGGCAGCCTGCTGGAAATCACCGAGGGCGGTAAAAAGCCGATCGAACTGGCGTCGGGCGAGGTGCGTAAATTTCTTGAGGACGGCGACGAAATCATCCTGCGCGCCCGTTGCAGCCGCGAGGGTTTTGCCTCCATCGGTTTCGGCGAATGCCGCGGCACAGTGCTGCCGGCACGTTGAGAGGATCGGTTCATGGAACTCTATACCTACTACCGTTCGACGTCGTCCTATCGGGTGCGGATCGCGTTGGCCCTCAAGGGCCTGGACTATCAGGCGCTGCCGATCAACCTGATCGCGCCGCCGGGTGGAGAGCACCGGCAACCGCCATACCTGGGCATCAACCCGCAGGGCCGGGTGCCGGCCTTGCGCACGGATGACGGTGACCTGTTGATCCAGTCGCCGGCAATCATCGAGTACCTGGAAGAGCGTTATCCACAGGCGCCGCTGCTGTCCAGGGACCTGACTGCACGCGCCCGCGAACGCGGCGTCGCGTCACTGATCGGTTGCGATGTGCACCCGCTGCACAACGTCAGCGTGCTCAACTGGCTGCGGCAGCTGGGCCACGATGAACCCCAGGTGGTGGAATGGATCGGCCACTGGATCAGCCAGGGGCTGGCGACGGTGGAGCAGTTGATCGGCGATGAAGGTTATTGCTTCGGTCCGCAGCCCGGGCTGGCGGATACCTACCTGATCCCGCAGCTCTACGCCGCCGAACGCTTCAACATTTCGCTCGAGGCGTATCCGCGGATTCGCCGAGTGGCGGCACTCGCCGCGGTACACCCGGCATTCATCAAGGCGCATCCGGCGAACCAGCCCGACACCCCCTGAAGCCTCGCTCCTACAAGGGATCTGCGATCAATGCACGATCGAGTTGGGCGGAAGGTGTTCCAGCCGGTCCGTCAGGCGTATCCGCTGGATCGGGTCGTCGCTGAGCAGCAACGCATGCTCAAGGTCGAAGCGCTCGGCGTTCGGGCAGTCCAGCCGTTGGTACAGGCTGGCCCGGGCCAGGTAATCGGCGGCGCTGGCATTGCCCAATTCCAACACCCGTTCGGCATCGATCAGGGCACCGATGTAGTCATCGTTGGAGAGGTGCAACTGGCGCAGGTTGCGTGACAGCCGTTGCAGCATTTGTACCGGCTCGGCGGTCAGCAAGTGCTCGGCGCTGAGTTTCATGTTCGGGCCATACTGGCGCAGCAGCAGTTCCCGGCAATCGTTGGGGTACAGGCGACGGCCACCGCAGGGGTCGAGCAGGTGATCGGCACCCGGTACGCGCAGCAGGAAATGCCCGGGAAAGTTGACCCCGACCATAGGGATTTCCAGCCGCCTGGCCAGCTCCATCGCAATCAACCCCAAGGCCAGCGGCTGCCCGCGCCGGCGTTCCAGCACCTTGTTGACCAGGGCCACGTGCGGGCGCAAGGGCGTGAAATCGTCCTGGGCAAAGCCCAGGTCATTCATGCGCCGCAACAGCGGCTGGGCCAATTCGCTGACCGGCAACATCGGCAAACCATAACTGACCCGCTGCTGCAGGTCCTTGAAGTCTTTCAGGACCGCCTCCGGATTCACCTCTTTGTCGTGTTCGGCCGCGATCCACAGCGCCGCGTCGAACAGCGCGGGCGGTGAACGTTGCAGACAGGCGAAGAAACATTGGCGCGGCGTCATCAAAATCTCCGGGGTATGCCTCGTTTTAGCCTCGTCTGCGACATTCGTCCAGTACCCCGCGCCAGCCATTCCAGGTTATTTCCGAAAGCCTGCTTGGCGGCTGCGCTTATTCCGGCGCGCTTCTGCAATTTTTTAGCGCAAGCCTATACTGGCGACTACGAGTAGTCATTCGGGAGCCCTGCAATGTTCGCTCTCATGCAAAGCACTCGCCTTGAATCGCTGCATTTGAGCGTCGACCCGGTCACCGGGTTGAAGGCGGTGATTGCCATTCATAACAGTCGTCTCGGACCTGCCCTGGGAGGCTGTCGCTACCTGGCCTATCCTGACGACGAGTCCGCGGTCGAGGATGCTGTTCGACTGGCGCAAGGCATGAGTTACAAGGCGGCGCTCGCTGGCCTGGCTCAGGGCGGCGGCGTGGCGGTGATCATGCGACCGGTGCATGTGGAAAGCCGCGCCGCGTTGTTCGAGGCCTTCGGGCGCTGCATCAATCAGCTCGACGGCCGCTACATCACGGCCATCGACAGCGGCACCTCGGTAGCGGACATGGATTGCATCGCCCAACAGACCCAGCATGTCACCAGCACCACATCGGCGGGCGACCCTGCACCCCACGCGGCCATGGGCGTGTTCACCGGCATACGTGCCACCGCCATGGCCCGCCTGGGCAGCGATAACCTCGAAGGCCTGCGCGTGGCAATTCAAGGGCTGGGCAATGTCGGTTTCGCCCTTGCCGAACAGCTGCATGCCGCCGGTGCCGAACTGCTGGTCAGCGACATCGATCACGGCAAGGTGCAATTGGCGATGGAGCAGCTGGGCGCTCACCCGATCGCCAACGATGCGTTGCTCAGTACACCCTGCGACATCCTCGCGCCCTGCGGCCTGGGCGGCGTGCTCAACAGCAACAGTGTGACTCAACTGCGCTGCGCGGCGGTGGCCGGGTCCGCCAACAACCAATTGATCCACCTGGACGTTGCCGATCAACTGGAGCGGCGGGGCATCCTGTATGCGCCGGACTATGTGATCAATGCCGGCGGGCTGATCTACGTCTCGCTCAAGCACCGCGGCGAAGCGCTGCCGACCATCACCGCACACCTGTCGAAAATCAGCTCGCGCCTGACCGAAGTCTTCGCCCATGCCCAGGCGGAAAAACGCTCCCCGGCGCGGGTGGCGGACGAGTTGGCGGAGAGAGTGTTGTACCGCTGAAGCAAATCAAAAGATCGCAGCCTCGTTGCACTCGACAGCTCCTACAGGATTACGCGTCACAATGTAGGAGCTGTCTCGCGGAGCGAGGCTGCGATCTTTGATTTTATGGACATGAAAAAGGCCCTGAATCATTCCATTCAGGGCCTATTCAATTCGGGCGTTGCTTACTTCGGCGTCTTGGCCGCTTTGGCTGGCTTGGTCGGCGCAGCGCTCGGCGCCTCTACCGGTGCTGCTTCGTCCGGTGCCGCTGCAACCGATGCAGCCGCTTTAACAGGTGCAGCCACTGCAACGGGCTCAACGACTTCAGCAGGCGCGTTCAGCAGTTCGGACAAGGCGTCCGGCTGGCTCTTGAACGCCTTGGCGAATACGTCGCGATTTTTTGCCATGTAGATCCCGGCTTCTTCCACTTGCTGTTCAGTCAGGGACGGAACGGCTTTTTGCAACACTTCGGCCAGCAACTCAGCCAGTTCGAGCATTTTGTCATGACGGTCAGCTTCGGCTTTATCCATGAACAAGCGCTCCAGATCTCGGCTGCTGCGGTATACCACTTCGACGGCCATTCACCACCTCACATGCCTTCACATTAAGTTGTCTGTATCGACTACTGTATCTATATACAGCGAAAGGATAAGCGAATCCGCTCGCTTTGGGTAGTGGCTTTTCAATGTAGTGCCTCATTTCCCGCAGCCATCATCTCACCCAAGGCCTCTGGCCTTTTTTCTGCATGCAGAACAACCGTCACGTCCAACCCGCATCATCCGCTCGAACCGAGCTAAGGAAGAATCATCGTGAAAATAAACTGGGCCGAGAAGCTGCGGCAGAACGTGCACCAACTGGCCGAGTCCCTGGGCAACCTGTTCGTCGAAACCTTCCACTACCTGGCGCTGTTCGCCATCGGTGCGGTGACCGCGTGGGCGGCGGTGATGGAGTTTCTGGGGATGCTCGAGGAAGGGCACATCAAGATCGATGACATCTTGCTGCTGTTCATCTACCTGGAACTGGGGGCGATGGTCGGGATTTACTTCAAGACCAACCACATGCCGGTGCGCTTTCTGATCTATGTGGCGATCACCGCGCTGACGCGGCTGCTGATCTCCAACGTCTCGCACCACAATCCGCCGGATATAGGGATCATCTACCTGTGCGGCGGGATTTTGCTGCTGGCGTTTTCGATTCTGGTGGTGCGTTATGCCTCGTCCCAATTCCCTTCGGTGAAGATCGAACAACCGCAGCGCAAGATCGGTGCGGGTTCCGGTGAACATCCCGAAGTGGAGAAGGGCGAGATTTAAAGCCCCACGGCCGGCCGGCTGTGGCTTTTGACCTGGGGTGGCGGCAGGTTGCGATTGTCGCCGTCGGTCATGGCTTCGAGGATGGCCACGGCGCTGTGGCCCTGTTCGATGGCGATGCCGAACTGAATGCTTTCCACCAGGCGTTTAAGGCGTTTGGGGTCATTGCGTTGTTCGGTGCTGATCATCCGTTTGGCGACCACGTGGCCGCTGTTGGACAGGGTCAGCATGATGCTGCCGTCCAGCCCCTGAATGCTCAGGTTGATCTGGTAATCCGGTGCGAAGGCATCGGTAATGAGCTGAAAAGGGTTGTCCATGATGCGTCACCGCCTGATTGAACGTGCAGTTGTTGACCGGACGAGATCGGATTGGTTCGCAACACCAGACCATCGGCATCCCATAGCCATATCGCCATCATCGCTTTTGCAGGAGCCTGCGGCGGCTCCTACATACGCAAAGCAAGGGGCATGCCGGGAGGATCGTCGAGCGTTGATTACGGCAGGAGGACTGTTGGCCGATATCTGTAGGAGCTGGCTTGCCAGCGAAAGCGGATGTGTCAGTTAAAACATGTGTCGATTGATACACCGCCTTCGCTGCAAGCAGCTCCTACAGGGGGGGCTGCCCGTTTCAGGGCATGAATGAATAAATGATCGCAGACAGTGCAATCAAACCGATCAGCACCACGAACACGTTCGAGGCCTGGCCCGAGTACTGGCGCAATGCTGGTACGCGGCGGATGGCGTACATCGGCATCAGGAACAACAGGCACGCGATGATCGGGCCGCCGAGGGTTTCGATCATGCCCAGGATGCTCGGGTTGAAGGTCGCCACGGCCCAGCAGCTGAGGATCATGAACAGCGCCGTCGCGCGGTTCAGCCAGCTCGCCGACATCACCCGGCCGCGGCCGCGCAGGCTTTTCACGATCAGGCCCTGAAAGCCTTCGCTGGCGCCGATGTAATGGCCGAGGAAGGATTTGGTGATCGCCACCAGCGCAATCAGCGGCGCCGCATAAGCAATGACCGGGGTCTGGAAGTGGTTGGCCAGGTACGACAGGATCGAGATGTTCTGTGCCTTCGCCGCGGCCAGGTCGGCCGGGGACAGCGCCAGCACGCAGCTGAAGCAGAAGAACATCACGGTAACGACCATCATCCCGTGGGCGATGGCCAGGATGCCGCTGCTCTTGCGCTCGGCCTGTTCGCCATAGCGTTGTTTCTGATCGACGGCGAAGGCAGAGATGATCGGCGAATGGTTGAACGAGAACACCATCACCGGGATCGCCAGCCACAGCGTCTGGAAGAACATCGGCAGCGGCATGCCTTCACTGGCGGTGGCGAAGAAGGCGCCGTTCCAGTTCGGGATCAGGCTCAGGCCGAGCAGCAGCAACGCCGCGACGAAGGGGTAAACCAGCACGCTCATGCATTTGACGATGACGCCCTGGCCGCAACGAACGATGGCCATCAGGCCGAGGATCAACCCCAGCGACAGAATCGCCCGCGGTGGCGGGGCGATGTGCAACTGATGCTCCATGAAACTGCTGAGGGTGTTGGTCAGCGCCACGCTGTACACCAGCAGAATCGGGAAGATCGCGAAGAAATACAGCAAGGTGATCAGCTTGCCGGCACCGATGCCGAAGTGCTCTTCCACCACGTCGGTGATGTCCCCGGAGCGACCGGACAACACGAAACGGGTCAGGCCGCGGTGGGCGAAAAAGGTCATCGGAAACGCCAGGACGGCCAGGATCAGCAAGGGCCAGAAACCACCGACGCCGGCGTTGATCGGCAGGAACAGCGTACCGGCGCCAATCGCCGTGCCGTAAAGGCCGAGCATCCAGGTGGTGTCGTGTTTGCTCCAGCCCTTGTGGGATATTTCGGTATTGCGTGTCAGGTCTGCCGCGGGATTATCGGCAGCAGGTGTACGTACATCGGTCATCGATCAGGCCTCGTTATTGTTCTTGCTCGGGCTCACGTGTTGCGGACGGTCAGGGAATGCGCCTCAGCACTCCACCCAGCTCACCGCCAGGCCGCCCCGTGAAGTCTCTTTGTATTTGTCATGCATGTCGGCGCCGGTATCGCGCATGGTGCGGATCACCCGGTCCAGGGAAATGAAGTGCTTGCCGTCACCGCGCAGGGCCATTTGCGTGGCGTTGATCGCCTTCACCGCGGCAATTGCGTTGCGCTCGATGCAGGGCACCTGGACCAGGCCGCCGACCGGATCGCATGTCAGGCCGAGGTTGTGTTCCAGGCCGATTTCGGCGGCGTTTTCCAGTTGTTCCGGGGTGGCGCCGAGCACGTCTGCCAGACCGGCGGCGGCCATTGCGCAGGCCGAACCGACTTCGCCCTGGCAGCCGACTTCGGCGCCGGAAATCGAAGCGTTTTTCTTGCAGAGGATGCCGACGGCGGCAGCACCCAGAAAGAACGCGACCACGTCGTCGTCCGACGCATCCGGATTGAATTTCATGTAGTAGTGCAGCACCGCCGGGATGATCCCGGCCGCGCCGTTGGTCGGAGCCGTGACCATGCGTCCGCCGGCCGCGTTTTCTTCGTTCACGGCGAGGGCGAACAGGTTGACCCACTCCATGGCCGACAGGGTCGAGGTGATGACATTCGGCTTGCCGATTTCCAGCAGGCTGCGGTGCAATTTCGCCGCGCGACGCGGAACGTTCAGCCCGCCGGGCAAGATGCCTTCATGCACCATGCCTTGCTCGACGCACTCGCGCATCACCGACCAGATGTGCAGCAGGCCCTGGCGGATTTCGCTTTCGCTGCGCCAGGCCAGTTCATTGGCCATCATCAACTCGGAAACCCGCATCCCATGTTGGTTGCAGAGCTTGAGCAGTTCGGCGGCGCTGGAGAAATCGTAGGGCAGCACGACGTCGCTGGCTGGCGCAATGCCGGACTCGGCTTCGGCCGCTTCGATAATGAAACCGCCACCGATCGAGTAATAGGTTTGCTCCCACAACTCACCGGTGTCGCCGAAGGCGCTCAGGGACATGGCGTTGGGGTGGTAGGGCAGGCTCTCGTCCAGCAGCAGGAGGTCGTGCTGCCAGTTGAAGGCGATGGTGGTTTTGCCCGCCAGGTTCAGCTCGCCGGTTTCGCGCAGGGCCTGGATTCGGCTATCAATGGACGCGGGATCGATGCTGTCCGGCCATTCGCCCATCAGGCCCATGACACAGGCGCGGTCGGTGGCGTGACCGACGCCGGTCGCCGACAGGGAGCCGTAGAGGCGGATTTCCACCCGCCGTACGTCGTCCAGCAGGTGCTGGTCAATCAGGGCCTGGGCGAAGGTCGCGGCGGCGCGCATCGGGCCGACGGTATGGGAACTGGACGGGCCGATACCCACTTTGAAAAGATCGAAAACACTGATAGCCATGCTAAAGCCTATACAAGCAATGGAAGAGAAATCGCTGCCATTTTTGTAGGACAAGCGCAATCTCGGCGATACTGCCTCCCTTGGTCCTACGTGACCAACGAAACTTTCTAAGACAGCCTTTAGCAGGACTAAACGATGAGTCGTCAATTGCACGCCCAGACCTACGTCTGGCTGCACGTGTTTTCCTGTGCCGCGCGGCACCTGTCGTTCACCCGATGCGCCGAAGAACTGCACATCACGCCGGGTGCGGTCAGTCAGCAGATCCGGCAGCTGGAGGAACGGCTGGGCTTTCGCCTGTTCCATCGGCGTGCGCGCGGGGTGGAATTGAGCGCGGAAGGCCAGCGACTGGCCATCACGGTCAACGAGGCTTACGGCAGCATCGATGCAGAATTACGACGACTGGACGCGGGCATGATCAGCGGGATTTTGCGGCTGCGCTCGATTCCTTCCTTCCTGAGCAAGTGGCTGACCCCGCGGCTGCCGCGTTTGCAGCAGCGTTTCCCGGATATCCAATTGCGCCTGGTGGCCGAGGACAGCAGCGTGCCCTTGCACGAGGGCGACTTCGATCTGGCCATCGATCTGAACGACGGCAGTTATCCCGGCTTGTTATCCACCACGCTGCTCGACGAGCAAATCTTTCCGGTGTGTGCCCCGAGCCTGTTGCGTGGCCGTCCGCCGCTGCATGGTCCGGCGAACCTGGTGCACTTCCCGTTGTTGCACGACATCACCGCCTGGCGCGGCAGTTATGAGTACGCGGAATGGGAGTTCTATCTCAATGCCATCGGGTTTGAAGGCGCGGACGTCCGGCGCGGGCATACCTTCAATCGCAATCACTTGACCATCGAGGCGGCGATTGCCGGCATGGGCGTAGCGATTGCGCGGCGAACGCTGCTCAACGATGAGCTGGAGCGCGGGACGCTGATCGTGCCGTTTGGCCTGGCGGTGCCCAATCACAAGCGGTACGTGCTGCTCTATGCGCCGGGCGCGCTGAGTCATCCGGGCGTGCGTGCGGTGCATGACTGGCTGGTGGAAGAGGCGGGGATCTTTCGTAGCCTGCACCCGCTGGGAGAGGGGCAGATGTGAGCCGTTCGGGACCTCGGAGCGAGGCGACCCAACTCCCGACCTTAACAGCGCTTTTACCGGTTGTCCGACTTTTTTTGCAAATCCATATTTATCTTTATCCAGGGGTTGAATTGTTTCGCGCGCACACCGATTGTGTAAGTAAGAGGTCACGGTGATGACGCCCAAGGGCCAGCCGATGCGCCTCTCGCGAGCTAGCTGAAATAAGGGATGAACTATGCAAATCCAAGTCAACAGCGATAACCATATTCAAAGCAGCATCCGACTGGAGGAGTGGGTACGTACTACCATTGAGAGCACGCTCGAACGTTATGAAGAGGACCTGACCCGTGTCGAGGTTCATCTGCGGGACGAAAACGGCGACAAGCCCGGACCGCATGACATGCGCTGCCAGCTGGAAGCGCGGCCAAAAGGCCACCAACCGATTTCTGTAACCCATAAAGCCGACTCCCTGGAACTGGCGATCGACGGGGCGGCCGAAAAACTCGAACACGCGCTGGAACACCTGTTTGGCAAACTGCGGGGCAAACCACGTGCCGCTGTAGTGCCATTCGAGCGACCTGCTGCCGATGCGCTGCTGGAAGATGAGTTTCTCGAGAATGAACAGGCTGCGCAAAACGGCTAAAGCCTGATTCACTTTTTACCGTCCCACATAGAACGGGCCTGCTGATGCAGGCCCGTTCGCGTTTGTGCGCCATGCATGATCGTGACGTGTCTCAAAACGCATGGATCCCTGATTGGCAGTGACGATCTCATCGGATCGTTTTGCGTATGCGAATATTTATCATTAATATTGCGACCTTGCTGGTCCCGTGACTTCACGCGACCCCTCCCTCGTTTCAAGGTCGAAACATGAAAGGCAAAAGTCTCCCCGTTTCCTATCGGCTGGCGGTCACCTCGCGGGTGCTGGCTGCCGTGTTGGGCGGTTACCTCGTGGCGGCGCTGGCCAGTGTCAGCCTGAGCCTGTGGTTGCCCATGGCCCGCGCCGAAGCCGTGGTGACCGGGATGATGACCTCGTTTCTGGCCTACCTCGTCGCGGTGCTGTGGTGTTTTGCCTGTCGCAGCGCATGGCAGGCCTGGTGGGGGCTGATCGTGTCGAGCCTGGTGCTGGCGGTACTGTCGGGCCTGGCGTACTGGGTGGGCCACTGATGAAAGAGGGTTTTCGCCAGGCCATGGCCTGGCTGCACACCTGGGCCGGGCTGATCTTCGGCTGGCTGCTGTTCGCCATTTTCCTGACCGGCACCCTGGCCTATTTCAAGGACGAGATCAGTCACTGGATGCAGCCGGAAATTCCCGCCCGGTCCGCTACCTCCGAGGCCAGCCTGAGCCTGGCCCAGGACTATCTGCAACAGCACGCAGCCGGGGCTTCGCGCTGGCTCATCGATCTGCCCGATGCGCGGGAGCCCGGTCTTTCGGTGCGGTGGCAGCAAGCCCCGGCCAAGCGTGGCGAGCGGGGTCAATTCACCGAGAAACTGCTCGACCCACAAACCGGCGCCGAAGTGCAGGGCCGGGAAACCCGGGGCGGCGACTTCTTCTATCGCTTCCATTTCCAGCTGCAGATGCCGTATCCGTGGGGCCGCTGGTTGTCGACCATCGCGGCCATGGTGATGTTTGTCGCGTTGATCAGCGGGATCATCATCCACAAGAAAATTTTCAAGGACTTCTTCACCTTCCGCCCGCGCAAAGGCCAGCGTTCCTGGCTCGACGGGCACAACGCCGTGGGCGTGCTGGTGTTGCCGTTCCACCTGATGATCACCTACAGCAGCCTGGTGATTTTCATGTCGATGGTGATGCCGGCGAGCATCCTGGCCTCGTACAAGGGCGATGTCCGGGTGTTTTACGATGAGGTGTTTCCGGCTTCCACTACGCCTGAGCCCGCCGGCCAACCGAGTCAGTTGGCGCCGATGGCACCGCTGCTGGAACAGGCCCGGGAATTATGGTCGGGCGGTGGAGTGGGGCGGCTGGCGGTCAACAACCCGGGCGATGTGAACGCCTCGGTGGTGCTTTTCCGTGATGGCAGCGACCAGGTGGTCCACGACTTCGGCAGTGCAGTGACCTTTAATGGCGTCACCGGCCAATTGCTCGGCACAACAGCGCAACAGCCTTTGCCCATGGCGATTTCCGGGGCCTTCTACGGTTTGCACATGGGCCATTTCGCGGGCCCGGTCTTGCGCTGGCTGTACTTCATTTGCGGGCTGGCAGGCACGGCGATGATCGGCACCGGGCTGGTGATCTGGCTTGGCAAGCGTCAGCTCAAACATGCGAAAAGCGCGGTGATGCCGTTCGAGCTGCGGCTGGTGCACGTGCTGAACATCGCCAGCATGTCGGGGTTGATGGTCGCGGTGGCGGCGTACTTCTGGGCCAATCGCCTGCTGCCGGACGACATGGCCGGCCGCGCGGACTGGGAGGTGAGCAGTTTCTTCAGCGTCTGGGGCTTGAGCGTGCTGCATGCCATGCTCCGCCGTGGTCGTGCGGCGTGGGTCGATCAATTGGCGCTGGCCGCGTTGCTGTTTTGCGCGGTGCCGCTGTTGAACGCCATGACCACGCCCTATCACCTGGGTGCCACCTTGGCGCAGGGTGACTGGGCCATGGCCGGCTTTGATCTGACGTGCCTGGGCAGCGGTGTGTTTCTCGCCTGGGCGGCGTGGAAAATGCAGCGTTCGGCGCACGCTCGAAGCGTTACCCGAACCCCGCGTGGCAATCGATCGCCCTTGAGCGAGGGGCGCCCTGATGTTGCTGGGCTTTTTGCTTTGCTATGGCGGGTTCACCGCGCTCTGTTTGTCGATGGATCGGCATCATGGGGAACTGCTGGGCCGCAAGCCCTCGGCCCGGCGCCGTCAAGGCATGCGCATCGGTGGCTGGCTGCTGTTGGCCTTGTCCTTGTGGGCGGCGGTGTCGGCGGCGGGTTGGGGAGTGGGGCTGGTGCAATGGTTTGCGGTGTTGATGCTCAGTGCGTTGTTGCTGGTGCTGTTGCTGCCGTATCGCCCGCGCCTGGCGTTGGCATTGGCCGGGGTGAGCCTGCTCGCCAGCCCCGTTGCCGCGTTTGCGCAGTGCTGACCGGATGATCCCCCGCCCCCCGGAACCCCGCGATGAGGAGCATCGGGGCGCCCGTGCGCATTTCCTCCAGGTGTTTCTTTCCCAGCGTTCGCAAATGGAAGCGCTGGTGAGTCGGCGCGTCGGTTGTCGAGCGACCGCGGCGGACCTGGTGCAGGATTTGTTCCTGCGTTTCTGGCGCCGGCCGCTGGTGCAGGTCGAAGAACTCAGCACCTACCTGTTGCGCTGCGCCGGCAATATCGCCATCGACCATTTGCGCAGTGAAGGCACGCGGGTGCGGGTCAACGAAGGCTGGATGCCGGATGCGCCGGACAGTCACGGCAGTGAACCGCAAGCGGCACTCGAGGCGGGCAACGATTTGCGCCACGTCGAAGCCGCGTTGCGCGCCTTGCCCGAGCGTACGCGGCAGATCTTTTTGCTCAACCGCATCCACGGGCGCAAATATGCCGAAATCGCCAAGGCCATGGGGCTGTCCCAAAGCGCCGTGGAAAAACATATGATGCGCGCCCTCGAAGCCTGCAAGGCCAGCCTTCGCGAACCCCAACCGCGCACGCCAGGGAAAGCACCGTGAATACCATTGAACGCGTCACCCCGACGCCGGCTCAGGAGCAGGCGGCATTGGCCTGGCTGAGTCTGTTGCATGACCAGCCGAGCAGCGCCGATCAGGCCACCTTCAGCCATTGGTTACAGGCGGACCCCGCCCACGCCGAGGCGTATGCCCAGGCACAAGTGGTGTGGGAATTGACCGAAGCACCGGCGCGCACCTTGGCCGACGAAGAAGACCTGGCTCTGCAGGGTTACCTCAACGCCATGAACCGCTCGCGCCGGCCCGGCGTGCGGCGTTGGGCCGGGGCGTTGGCAATGGCGGCGTGCCTGGTGCTGATGATCAGCCTCGGCGCCGGCTGGCAGCCGGCGCGCTGGGTGGATGATCTGGGGGCGGACTACGTGTCGGCGCCGGGGGAAATCCGCACCGTCACCCTGGCGGATCAGTCGCAGGTCACCCTGGATGCCGACAGCGCGATTGCCGTGGATTTCAGTCGCGGCGAGCGGCATGTGCAGTTGCGTCGCGGTGCCGGCTTTTTCAACGTGACGCACACTGGCGAGCCGTTTGTGGTGGACGCTGAAATGGGTCAGGCGCGGGTGCTGGGCACGCAGTTCGAAGTCCGTCTGCAGCCCCGCGGCGCGCAGGTCACGGTATTGTCCGGGCGGGTTGGCGTCACGGCGGACGCACAGGCCGGGCAACAGATTCTCACGGCCGGCCAGCAAGTGGCTTATGGCGATGGCTTGGCGGAAAAACTCCACAGCGTCGACAGCGAAGCACAGTTGGCCTGGCGTCAGGGTTGGCTCAACTACTACAAGGCGACACTGGCCGAGGTGGTGCAGGACCTGGGGCGGTATTACCCGGGGCGGATCCTGTTGCTTAACGATGAGCTGGCGGCACGGCGGGTCAGTGGCAGTTTTCCGAGCAAGGATCCGCAGGCGGTGTTGAGTTCGTTGCAGGGGGTGTTGGGGTTTGAGCAGCACAGCGTTTTGGGGCATTTGATTATATTGCGGTGAGGCATAGGGCGCCTTCGCTGGCAAGCCAGCTCCTACAGGGGATTGCATTACAAGCTGCGACGCGCCACCGCGCGTCATGACGCCGTGTCGCCGTGTCGCCGTCGCCAGGTGAATGCATTCCAAATGTAGGAGCTGGCTTGCCAGCGAAGGCGGCCTGTCAAACACCACATCACTCCCGATAAAAATATTTTCAACTTTCTTGTGAGGTAAACCCGATCCCCATCCGTGTAGTGACTGAAACTGCGATTCATTCGCATCCAGTAGGTTCTACACAGGTCATGAGCAATGAAGTCCAGGGCAAAATCGGGTTTGGTCAAACAATGGTTGCAAGTGTCTGCCTTGAGCTTTTCGGCGTTGGCGTTGCTGCCGTTGAGCATCGCGCTGGCGGCTGAGGCTGGCACCGACCAGCAGCGTGCCCAGTTCAGCTTTGCGCTGGCCGCCAAACCATTGCCCCAGGCCTTGAGCGATTTCAGCCGGATCACCGGCATCAGCGTGGTCTACACCGATGAGGCGCCCTACGGCATCACGGCCCCGGCCGTCAGCGGGCAGATGAGTGCCGAGCAGGCGCTGCAGCGTTTGCTCAGCGGCTCGGGGTTCACCTTCCGTCGCACCGACGGCCATACCCTGGTCCTGGAGCCGTTGCCCGGCGCAGGCACCTTGAACCTGGGCGCGACCACCATCACCTCGGTGATGGATCAAGCCACGAGCTACCAGCCGCCGCCCACCAGTTCGGTGATGCGCTCCTCGGCCTTGCTCCAGGAAATCCCCCAGACCGTCAACGTGATCCCGGCCCAGGTCATTCGCGACCAGGCACCGCGCAACCTGGACGATGCGCTGGCCAACGTCAGCGGCATCACCCAGGGCAATACCCTGGGCAGCACCCAGGATTCGGTGATGACCCGCGGCTTCGGCGACAACCGCAACGGCTCGATCATGCGCGACGGCATGCCGGTGATACAGGGCCGAGGCCTCAATGCCAGCGTCGAGCGCATTGAAGTGCTCAAGGGCCCGGCATCCTTGCTCTACGGCATCCAGGACCCGGGCGGTGTGGTGAACATGGTCAGCAAGAAGCCCGAGCTGGAGCAATACAACGCAGTGACCGTGCGCGGCTCGACCTATGGCGAGGGCAAAAACGGCAGTGGTGGCAGTCTTGACAGCACCGGTGCCCTGGGCGATTCCGGGCTGGCGTATCGCATGGTCCTCGACCATGAAGACGAAGACTACTGGCGCAATTTCGGCACCCATCGCGAGACCCTGGTGGCGCCGTCCCTGGCCTGGTTCGGTGACAGCACCACGCTGTTGTTCGCCTATGAACACCGCGAGTTCCTGACCCCCTTCGACCGTGGCACGATCATCGATCCGCGTGACAATCATCCGCTGGACATCCCCCGTGATCGTCGCCTGGATGAGCCGTTCAACAACATGGAAGGGCGCTCGGACCTGTATCGTTTCGAGGCCGACCACGCGCTCAACGACGACTGGAACGCCCACTTCGGCTACAGCTGGAACCGCGAAACCTACGATGCCAGCCAGGTGCGCATCACGGCCATCGACACCAATGCAGGCACGCTGACCCGGAGCATGGATGGCACGCAGAACGCCATCAGCACCGACCGCTTCACCACCGCCAGTCTCGAAGGCAAGGTCAATGTCTGGGGCATGCAGCATGACCTGGTGTTCGGCATCGACGACGAGTACCGCAAGATCTACCGCGAAGACCTGATCCGCCAGAAAAGCCTGAGCACCTTCAGCTACACCAACCCGGTTTACGGCCGCGAAGTCGCCGGCACCACCGTCAGCCCGGCCGACAGCGCGCAGACCGATAAACTGCGCAGCGATTCGGTGTTTGTGCAGGACTCGATCCACCTCACCGACCAGTGGATCCTGGTGGCTGGCGCACGCTTCCAGGAATACGACCAGTACGCCGGCAAAGGCGTGCCGTTCCAGGCCAACACCGACAGCAACGGGCAGAAATGGGTACCGCGCGCCGGCCTGGTCTATCGCTACACCGATGCGTTGTCGTTCTACGGCAGTTACACCGAATCGTTCAAGCCCAACTCGACCATCGCCCCGCTGAGTGGCAGCAGTACCGTGCTCGACGGCAGCATCGCCCCGGAAGAAGCCAAGTCCTGGGAGGTGGGGGCCAAGCTCGATATCCCTGGCCGCGTGACCGGTAACGTCGCGCTGTTCGACATCAAGAAGCGCAACGTGCTGGTGGCCAACTCCGAAGGCCCGGTGACGCTCTACAGCGCGGCCGGCGAAGTGCGTTCCCGTGGCCTGGAAGTGGATTTGACCGGTCAGCTCAGCGACCGCTGGAGCATGATCGGCAGCTATGCCTACACCGATGCCGAGGTCACTGAAGACCCGACCTACAAAGGCAAGCAACTGCAGAACGTCGCCAAAAACAGCGGCTCGCTGTCGGCGGTCTACGACTTCGGCACCCTCGTCGGCGGTGACCAGCTGCGGGTAGGCGCGGGTGCGCGGTATGTGGGGGAGCGGGCGGGTAACGCGGTGAACGATTTCGACCTGCCGAGCTACACCGTGGCGGATGCGTTCGCCAGCTACGAGACCAGAGTTGAAGGGCAGAAGGTCAAGTTTCAGCTGAATGTGAAGAACCTGTTTGATCGTACTTACTACACCTCGGCGGCGAGCCGGTTTTTTGTGTCGATGGGGGATTCGCGGCAGGTGACGTTGTCCAGCACCCTGGAATTCTGACGGTAGACCGAGTCATCGTTCTTCGCGAGCAAGCCCGCTCCCACATTCGACCCAGTTCTTTCAGGAGATTGCGGTTAAATGTGGGAGCGGGCTTGCTCGCGAAGACGGCATCCCGTTCACCTTCATTTTCAGAGATGCCGGCCTGGCGTAAAAAACGCCTGCCGATACTCCCCAGGCGTCCCGCCCAGCGCCTGACGAAACCGGTTGGTAAAGTGACTGGCACTGGCAAACCCGCACGCCAACGCGATGTCGCCCAATGGCTGTGATGTTGTGCGCAACAAGTCCCGCGCCTGGCTCAGTCGTCGCGCCAGCACATACTGATGCGGCGGCAAGCCAAAGCTCTCCCTGAACATCCGCGCAAAATGATATTCGGACAGCGCGCATAGCCCCGCCAATTGCCCCAGGCTGATGGCTTCCGCCAACTGGCTGTCGATGAACTCGACCAACTGCCGACGCTGATGCGCCGCCAACCCACCCTTGAGCCGCAAGCCCTCGCGCATTCCGACCTGGCCGAGCAGCACGTGACTGAGCATTTCATGCGCCAGGCTGCTGGTGAGCAGACGTTCGCCGGGCTCTTGCCAATTGAGCGTGATCAACTGCCGGAAGCGTCGGGCTTGCTGCGGGTCATCGAGGAAGGTGCTTTCACGTAATTGAAGTTCGCGCGGTTCCCGGTCCAGCAACGTGACGCAGCCAAGGGCAAATTGTTCGGGGCTGAAATAGACATGGGCGAGGCGAATGTCGCCGTTGATCACCCAGGCTGACCGGTGTTCGGCCGGCAGGATGCATAGCTTGTCCGGGCCGCCTTTGGTGCCGGGCCGGTCGCGGCGAAAAGTGCCGGTGCCACCGGCGATGTAGCAGGACAGTGTGTGGTGGCTCGGGGCTTCGTAATCCTGGGCGTCGTGATGGTTGCTCCACAAGGCTGCAGCCATGCCGTCACCGAGCTCGGCGCTGTGCTCGAGGCGAGCATTGGGCGAGCGGTTGAGGGCTTGAAACACTTGCAGGCTTTCCAGTGCGGGCATGATCGGTTCTCTCCAACGCCTTGCATCCTACTCCGTAGACGTTGGCCTGCCAGCCCGGCGGGCGACAAAAGCGCAAGTTTATGCAAGTGCGAAAAGGTTTGGCGCAGGACACTGGGCACCTGCCAGGGAGTCTTTGCCATGAACCTTTCGTTGTACTTGCTGACCGTGTTGATCTGGGGCACCACCTGGATTGCCCTGAAATGGCAACTGGGCGTGGTGGCCATCCCCGTGTCGATTGTCTATCGCTTCGGCCTTGCCGCGCTGATGCTGTTCGTGATGTTGCTGCTCAGCCGCAAGCTGCAAGTGATGAACCGCCGCGGGCATCTGATCTGTGTGGCGCAGGGGCTGTGCCTGTTCTGCATCAATTTCATGTGCTTCCTCACCGCCAGCCAGTGGATCCCCAGCGGCCTGGTGGCGGTGGTGTTTTCCACCGCCACGCTTTGGAACGCCTTCAATGCGCTGGTGTTCTTCGGCCAGAAAATCGCGCGCAATGTGCTGATGGGCGGAGCGCTGGGATTGCTCGGGCTCGGCCTGTTGTTCTGGCCCGAACTCGCCGGTCATACCGCCAGCCCGGAAACCTTGCTCGGGCTGGGACTGGCCTTGCTCGGCACCCTGTGCTTTTCGGCCGGCAACATGCTGTCGAGCCTGCAGCAGAAAGCCGGCCTCAAGCCACTGACCACCAACGCCTGGGGCATGGCCTATGGTGCGGCGATGCTCGCGGCCTGGTGCCTGGTCAAAGGCGTTCCGTTCGACATGGAGTGGAATGCCCGTTATATCGGCTCGTTGCTGTATCTGGTAATCCCCGGTTCAGTCATCGGGTTTACCGCCTACCTGACGCTGGTCGGGCGCATGGGGCCGGAGCGGGCCGCCTATTGCACGGTGTTGTTCCCGGTGGTGGCGCTCAACGTGTCGGCCTTTGTCGAAGGTTATCAGTGGACTGCCCCGGCGCTGGCAGGCCTGGTGCTGGTCATGCTGGGTAATGTGCTGGTGTTTCGCAAACCCGGCGCCGGGATCAAACCGGTGACGGGCAAGTTGGCATGAACGGGTGGTTCATTTGTCATACACCAATACCAGGTATACCAGCGCGAAGAACATGTATTCAATATTACTTCGTGCCCAGTCAAAGGCATTTTGCTGAGCGGAATACTCCATGTCGAACCATTCATTCAATACGACAACGTACAGGACGTAGTAAACAAAAATAGCGGTGGTCAAACCCACTATGGCGAATTTCTTGGCCTCGTGAAATTCGTTGCGCGACTTATTCAGATTCCGAAACAGCTGATAAGCCCCGTACAGGCAACTGAACGTGTAGATGATCTCGAGCGTGATGATCGCCCAGTAAAACCGGTGGTGGAACAGGGTCGAAGTGACCGCCCGGTAGCGTCGGGAGTCGTTACCTTCGGTATGGCTCATGCTGATGATTCGCCCGATATACTCGGTGTATGCCGTGTAATCGGTAAAGTTATTGATCAGGGTGGCTATGCCGAAGAGTGCCCCCATCAAGACAATCACGACTTTGCTCCGCCTGATAGCGCAGACGGCGGTGAATTGATTCATCCAGGTGTTCTCCAAATCCGTTTGGTAGTGCTTCCAGGTTTTTTAAAGTTTATAACGTTTGTGAATAACCCCGGCGAGCGACTGAGTTGCAAGTTATGTCATTCAGGGTGAATCAGGCTAAATAGCGCAGTATCGAAAAAGGCGGGGGTGTTATCAGTTGCCGATTATTGATGCAGCCGTCAGGGCAACGGCACGTCCGCTCGACGTGCCGTGGGGCACTCAGCCCTTCCAGACCTGTGGATTGACCAAGTCCTGCGGTCGCTCACCCAGCAGGGCGCTACGCAGATTGCTCAAGGCCCGATTGGCCATCGCTTCGCGGGTTTCATGGGTCGCTGAGCCGATGTGCGGCAATGTGACAGCGTTTTTCAACTGGAACAGCGGCGATTCGGCCAGCGGTTCTTTCTCATAGACGTCCAGACCGGCGCCGCGAATACGGTTGTTCTGCAAGGCTTCGATCAACGCCGGCTCGTCGACGACCGGACCGCGCGAGATGTTGATCAGGATGGCGCTCGGTTTCATCAGCGCCAGTTCGCGGTGGCTGATCAGGTGTCGGGTCTTGTCGCTGAGCGGCACCACCAGGCAGACGAAGTCGGCTTCGGCCAGCAATTGGTCCAGGCTGCGCAACTGTGCGCCAAGTTCGTGTTCCAGTTCGGTCTTGCGGCTGTTACCGCTGTAGATGATCGGCATGTTGAAGCCCAGGCGCCCGCGACGGGCAATGGCGGCGCCAATGTTGCCCATGCCGACGATGCCCAGGGTCTTGCCGTGTACATCGCAGCCAAACAACGGCGCGCCAACGGTGGCTTGCCATTGGCCGGCCTTGGTCCAGGCGTCCAGTTCCGCAACGCGACGGGCACTGCCCATGAGCAAGGCGAAGGCCAGGTCGGCGGTGCTTTCGGTGAGGACGTCGGGGGTGTTGGTGAGCATGATCCCGCGTTCGTTGAAGTAGCCGACGTCGTAGTTGTCGTAGCCGACCGAGACGCTGGAGACGACCTCCAGTCTGGCGGCGTTTTCCAGCTGCGCGCGCCCGAGTTTGCGACCGACACCGATCAGGCCGTGGGCGTGGGGCAGGGCTTCGTTGAACTGGGCGTTGATGTCGCCGTTTTTCGGATTGGGCACGATGACGTCGAAGTCTTGCTTGAGGCGTTCGATCATCTCGGGGGTGACGCGGCTGAAGGCGAGGACGGTCTTTTTCATGGGGGGAAGGGCTCGTCGGGGCTTGGGTGAATGCCAAGCACGCTAACATTCTTCCCGGAGGTTGTGCGAGCCCCTGAATGCCTCGGATGTACGCGTTCCCCTGTAGGAGCTGGCTTGCCAGCGAAAGCGGCCTGTCAGTCACATCAATGCTGGATGTGCCGCCGTCTTCGCTGGCAAGCCAGCTCCTACAGGGTTCGGCGTTGACCACAATCCATCGGTACACCGGCGATCCCTGTAGGCGCTGGCTTGCCAGCGAAAGCGGTGTGTCAGATACACCGTGTTGCAGCGATCGCCAGCAAGCCGGCTCCTCAGGGCAGGCGGATTTTTAATCCTGCGGATCGACGTTATCCAGGGCCTGGTTCACGGCCAGTTCGCCGAGCATGATGACCTGCTGGATGCCCAGCATGGTGTTGCGATGCGGCCCTTCGAGGAATCCGGCGAGGTCACTGGCCATGACACTGGCCGAGGCGAGGGACTCGCTGGCGTGGACCAATAGGGTTTCGGTTTTGATGTTGGGGGCGACGACGAATAGATGGCTGGGGGTGTGGGGCGGGATGGAGGTTTTCAGGGTGAGTGGTTTTTGGGGCGAGGTGATTTCTGCATCTGGCGGATTAGGCGACGGCTTTTTCATGACGTATTCCTCTTGCTGGACGGAGCCGCCATCTTTCGTTTCCAGGCGAAAAGGTGGCAGCTATGCGCGGGCTGGAAAACCGAGGCAAGAGTAAAACCCGGCAGACCCGAAGGTCTCCCACGCACAGCCGCCATAACAAGTTCTAACGGGTAAAAAAGCGCCGTAGTATGTCATGAAGTCAGGCATCTATACTCTTGAACCTCGGGTTTCCAGACCCGGTCGCTGATTTTTCAGCGACCGCAAAAGCCTACCTATTTCGCTTCCCACACGACAACCGACAGAGCATGTGGGAAACATCCTAGGACGCCACACCCTTTGTAGGAGCGAGCTCGCTCGCGAAAAACGTGAGGCCAGCGCCGGGTGTCAGGTTTACAGCGTTATCGTTAACGACCATCGCGAGCAAGCTCGCTCCTACAGTAATCGGTGGTCTGTAGTCAGTGGTCAATTCGCCAACCGCACCCCACCCAGGCTCCCGCTCAACTCATACGCCGTCAGTTCCGCCTGATGCGCCGCCAATATCTCCGGCAGCGAACCGCGCAAGTATTCGACCCAGGTCTTGATCTTCGCATCCAGGTACTGGCGCGACGGGTAGATCGCATACAGGTTCAATTCCTGGGAGCGGTAGTTCGGCATCACCCGCACCAGCGTGCCATTGCGCAGCCCTTCGATGGCCGCATACACCGGCAACACGCCAACCCCCATGCCGCTGATGATCGCGGTGGTCATCGCGTCGGCGGAGTTCACCAGGAACGGTGAGCTGTTGATGGTGACCATTTCCTGGCCATCCGGGCCGTCGAAGGCCCATTTTTCCAGGGGAATCACCGGGCTCACCAGGCGCAGGCAGGCGTGATTGAGCAGGTCGCTGGGTTTATGCGCGCAGCCGTTGGCTTTCACATAGGCCGGCGAGGCGCAAACGATGCTGTAGGTGATGCCCAGGCGCTGGGAGACGAAACCCGAATCCGGCAGTTCGCTGGCCAGGACAATGGACACGTCGTAGCCCTCGTCCAGCAGGTCCGGTACGCGGTTGGCCAAGGTCAGGTCGAAGGTGACGTCGGGGTGGGTCCTGCGGTAGCGGGCGATGGCGTCGATCACGAAGTGCTGGCCGATGCCGGTCATGGTGTGCACCTTGAGTTGCCCGGCCGGGCGTGCGTGGGCGTCGCTGGCTTCGGCTTCGGCTTCTTCGACATAGGCCAGGATCTGCTCGCAGCGCAACAGGTAGCGCTTGCCGGCCTCGGTCAGGGCGATGCGGCGGGTGGTGCGGTTGAGCAGGCGGGTTTGCAGGTGGGCTTCCAGGTTGGAGACCGCGCGTGAGACGTTGGCCGTGGTGGTGTCGAGTTGCACGGCGGCGGCGGTGAAGCTGCCGGCCTCGGCCACGTAACTGAAGGCGCGCATGTTTTGCAAAGTGTCCATGGGGTGCTCTCGAGGGCGATGGCAAATTGTGACACGAAGTTACGGAGGCGGTGACCCCGACGAAGGGATTATCGCGTTAACGGTAACAAAGATTCACAGGAATCCCAGCTTATCGCCATCAAAGCTCACCCCTAGAATTGCACCCACTGTAGGAGCCGGCTTGCTGGCGATGGCGTCACTGCGGTCTTGCAGAGACACGGCGGTGATG